>NZ_QOBB01000244.1:0-10019 GCF_024704855.1 Burkholderia sp. HAN2018
GCGTTCGCATCGGCGATCGCGCCGGACAGGTCGAAGCGCGCGCGCTCGAACGCGGCGCGGTAGCGCGCCGCATCGGCGTCGCGCGCCATCAGCGGCACCGTGATGCCGCGTTCGAAGCCCATCGGCACGAGCCAGCCGGTGCCGACGGCCGCGGCCGTCCACAGCGCGCGGCGATAGGCGCGGGCGACGGTATCGTCCGGCGCGTCGGGCCAGTCGTCGGCGAGGCGCTTGCCGTCGAACGCGTCGGGAAACGCGATCGGCGAGCCGATGCGCCGCAGCAGCCGGTGTTCGTCGACGAACCACGGTGCGCGCAGGTCCCACCAGCGTACCGATGAAAACACCGCGTCGAACCCGGTGCCTTCGAGCTGCGCGAGCGCGTCCCGCGCATGGCCGGGCACGCCCGCGAGCACCGCGACGTCCGGGCGTGCCCGGCGCAGTGCCGCGCGCCAGCCGGGCCACCAGTCGGCCGGCAGATGATGCGGCGCGTCGACCAGGAAGCCGGCGGCACCCGCATCGGCGAATGCGCCGAGGTGCGCGCACCACCACGCGGAAAGCCCGTCGCGTACCGCGTCGCTGTCGAGGTTCGCGTGGGCGACGTCCAGCGCGTGCGCGGTGCCGCGCGGATCGATCAGCGCGTCGTCGTGCGTGCGCTCGACGTACCAGTCAGGATGCTCGGCGCGCAGCGGGTTGTCGCGCGCGACGCGATCCGGCACGGCTTCGAGCAGCAGGCGCAGGCCGTGGCCGTGCGCGAGCTGGGCGAGCCGCGAGAAGGTTTCGAGTGCGCTTGCACGCGTCGCGAACGATTGGGCCGGACGCCGGAAATCGGCCACGTGACGCGGAAAGCCGGCGACGCTCGCGGCCCAGAAGCCGCCGACCAGCACGTGATCGAAGCCCATGCCCGCGATGTGCGCGAATGTCTGCGGCCATGCGTCGAGCGGCCCGACGAGGCGGGCGTCGCAGAAATAGATATGCGGGGCAAAGGTCGGCGTGGAGTCCATGGCGTGGCGCGGGGCGGGTGGCGGCAGTCGATAGCGCCGATGTGCCGCAACCCGCGTGCCCGCCGGGCGGTGTCCCGCCGGGTAAGGCGCGTGCGGGAAGCCGGCCGGTGCCGGGACTGTCGTTTTTACATGAACGCCGGGTACAGGCATGCACTTACATGCGCGGTATCGAGCGGATGTCCGTGCTGTCGCCCGTGCCGCGATCGTCGTCCGCGTCGGGCAGCGGCACGCCGGGGTCGTAGCGCACCACGGCGCCGTGTTCGATCCGATGCGCGAACGGCGGCGGCGGGTCGATCTCGTCGCCGAAGCGCGCGCGCACGAACGCACGCAGCAGCGCCACGCGGGCATCGCGGGCGTGCGCGCCGCAGGTCGACGGGCCGTCGGCGAAGGTGGCGTCGCATTCGACGTCGTCGCCGTGGCGGGTGATCCGCAGATCGTCGACGCGGTCGAGTACCGTGCCGGCGTCGGCCCACGATGTCGACGGCGTGAACGGGGCACCGAGGTGCCGGAACGCGTCGCAGGCGGCCGTCACGACGACGGTCGGCGTGACGGCGGCGAAGCGCAGCGTGTCTTCGTCGTCCACGCACAGTGCGCGGGCGCACCAGTAGTCGAGTGCCTGTCCGTCGAGGGCGTCGGTTCGCATGGGTGGGCTCCGTCCGGTCGAAACCGGCTCACCGCGCAAGCGACGTGCCCGCCGGGGGCGTCGCGGGCATTCGCGCGACCGGCGGATGGATAGTGGTCGGACGCATGCCGCGCGCGCACGCTGCGATGCACGGCCACGTCGGCCGGCCGCTCGCCCGGACGGGCCCGGGTCGGGGCCAGCGAGAACACCGGGCACACGGTCGGGAACGTGCGGGGCGCTGTCGGCCGTCGCGTCGGCGCGTGGCACGTGGCGCGGGGCGAGTGGCGAGTGGCGAGTGGCGAGTGTCGCGCGGTCCCGCACGATCATCGCGCGTCGACGTCCCGGTCGCCGTCGATATGCTGCAGCAGCGCGTCGCAGCGGGCGCGCAGCGCCTGCAGTTCGGGCGAATCCGCATCGAGCCGCACGCGCTCGCCGCCGGCCGGATCGCCGTGCGCGACCGCGATGGCGTAGATGCCTTGCGCGATCGTCGTCGAGGCGTCCGCGATCTTGATCCGCTCGAGCCATCCGCATTCGGCGCGATGGCAGGCGAGCCATGCGCGCAGCGCGTCCACGAGCTGGCGGGTCGAGAGCCATGCGCCGGACCGCATGCGCGCGGCCAGCTGGCACGACACGAGATGGGAGAGCAGGTCGGCGCGGGTCACGCGAAGCTCCTTGACGCGGTATCGGGTTGACAGGTCCGTACGCAGGCGATGCTTTGCAGCGTTTCGCAGATGGCGGCGAATTCCGGTCCGCTGGTGCGCGAGAACGAAACGGAAATGTCGTCGGTGTCGGGATCGTCGTCCGACTGCTGGACGATGAACCGCTTCACGCGCACCCGGCCCGGGCCGAGCGCTTCGTGCAGCGTGCCGAGCGTCAGGCCGCCGCGCTCGACCACGAGCTGCAGCGTGCGTTGCTGGCGCTGCGCGATGAAGCGGCGCTCGAGCGGCTTCACGCCCGCGAGGATCGCGAGCACGATCGCCGTCGCGCCGATCGACGCCATGTACATGCCGCCGCCCGTGGCAAGCCCGACACCGGCCACGGCCCACAGGCTCGCGGCGGTCGTCAGCCCGCGCACGACTTCGCCGCGCAGCAGGATCGAGCCCGCGCCGAGAAAGCCGATGCCCGACACCACCTGCGCGGCGACCCGCGACGGGTCGAGCACGACGCCGTTTTGCCCGCGCACGTCTTCGAAGCCGAACGTCGACACCAGCATCACGAGCGCGGAGCCCACGCACACGAGCATGTGCGTGCGCAGCCCGGCGGCCCAGTTCAGGCGTTCGCGTTCGAGCCCTATCACGCTGCCGAGCAGCGCGGCCAGCAGCAGGCGTCCGAGAAGTTCGAGGTGGCCGATCATGATGGGAAATCCTTGCGGCCCGCGCGAGGCGGCCCGGAGCGGTCAAGACTGTCGATACGGTCGATACGTAACGGGACGCAAGCCGCGTGCCGGCCGGGCACGGCGCGTGCGCACAAGGTTCGCCGCGCGCGCGGTGGTCACGCGGCGCGCATTTTTTGCATCGGAATCGCAGATAAGGACAGGAGGCCACCATGCAACATCAACAGGACGCACAGGTTCGCGACCCGTATCGCGGACACGAAATCCTCGTCTGGGCCCGGCGCGACGAACGCGGCGCGTGGCGCGACGAGGTGCAGGTGTATGTCGGCGGCGCGCGCATCGAGCTGATCGTGCCGGAGCTGGCCGGCCCCGAGTGGCTGACCGAGGTCGACGCGCTGCGCGCGGGCGTCGAGCGGGGTCGGTACCTGATCGACAAGCGCGTGGATGACGACTGACCGGCTTGGCGGTTGCGGTGACGGGTGTTCATCGTTGCATGCGCGGCCCGCGTGGAAGGAACCGGTGAGCGATCCGCGCGCGCCCTTTATGTTTACCGCTACGACCCCGATCGAGACGTGCGGTCGTCCTGGCAGCGCTGCTGGATCGACGCGAGTCCTGACGATCGCATGCTGCTCGTCATGAAAATGACGCGATCAGTCGTTGCAGCAAAGGTATTCGCGCCGTCCACCCGTCCATCCTGGAAGGCGGCATGGCGACGAAGCGCAACGGAGACGACTTCGATTGGTCGTAGTAGAAAATATTGTCGTCGCCGTACTCTAGTTCCCGAGGGGCCGCATCGTTAATCGTGCGCACCGCGAAATACCGCTCCGCCAGCACATCCCCTGCCGGCCCTATCACTTGGAGCCGAATTTCGTCGCCGTCGCCAAACGAGCGACGTGCCCCACATAGCTCGATTTTGTATTTCTCGCCACCGAACTCTTTCGTTCCTCCGTTAAGAGCCCGAGTATAGCTTTCGCAACCCTCGTATGATTTCCGCAATGTAAGAGACAGAATCGCCAGCGCCAAAACGAGCGCGATCACGATTAAATTTTTTCTGGTGATCTGCATATTTCACCCAGGCTTAATTTAATGGGATTTGTCAATTTAAGATATCGTAATTCGGAATATATCACAAAATCCTCTCCGCGATTATGCTTGATTCGCCAGTCGTTGTAGGTTTTGTTGAAAACGGGATAGTACACATCACACGACCTGAATTTCTTGACTAGACCTTTTCGCGTGTCGATCGGTTTATCCAGGAAATCATCGATCAGATACTTCCATTTTATCTTCGACTCAACCTCGATGGAGTTGCCAAGATTCGAATTGACGCCGCCTCGATACAGAAGCTCCCTGATTCTTCCTCCGCTCGTAATAACCATGCCATTCTTATTCCAGTGTCCCAGGTACTGGCTACTCGATGGCGACTTCTCGTCATTGAAGGAATAGCTATCTTTTATGTACGCATAGATATGTGTTATGGATGCGGTCAAGTCGATGCAGTAGGATTTGGTTTTTTCATGATTATCGTATTTGTAATATCTGTCTCCGGAAAACTCCGCACGCCCAATGGCGGCATAGATGTTGAAGTTCGCCAGAGCAGCCGTCAAATCTGTCGGTGCATACGGGAGACCTCCTGTCGTGTCGAAGCTGGACACGTTAACGAGCTGAAATTGCCATTTTCTGCAAAATTCGACGAGATTACCTTTGTCACCGACCGTCTGAAAATCGAAAGCTACCGAAGATGCGAATTTTTCTTTCACCACATGCCGCAGCAGATCTCTCAACCTTGCTCTGGCATTTTCATTGTAGATATTTTTCGAGATAAGCTCGTCATACCGCTTTTTGACTTTCCCAAACTTGAGGGCCCAGTCAAGGGTGACGGTGGCATTGTCAAACGGCTGGTCCGTTTTGAAGCTGTTGTCCCAAACGTGCTTGGGGCCACTGAACCATCGTCTGGCGAGCCTGGCCGCAACAGGCCACTTCATTCGTTTCATCGCCTCAGGAACATCCAGCAGGTCGAAGGGAGGGGGATGCTCGCAATCTTCGGCGTCGGCTGGCTCGGACGACTTGCGAGGCGATGCTTGCGTGGGTGGAGGCGTCGTTGCTGGATCAGGCGCTTTCAGCGCCTCGGGTTTTGCTGGTTTGGACTCGGGAGGCTCGAGGGGCTTGGGTTCACCCGGAGCAAGCTTGTCCATGCAAACCCCGTGCGGTGTATTCAAGGGAACACACCCGTTGACGCCAGCGTATTCCTTCCACTTCGGCAATGAGAATGGGATCGATGATGTCTTGATTTCATAATGCGGCACTTTCTTTACGTCCGGCATAGGGCTTCTGATAGTGATCTTTGAAATGGACGGGGAAAGAATTAATCCATACCCCAAAAAATCGAGCGGCAAAAAATGAAAACAACTGTCACATCATCCTGCGTACTAGACCGGCGTAAAGAAACGGACAGCCCTCGCAGGAGACGAACGGCAGCGCATTCCTGCTGCCTCAGCGTTTCCGCTTTGACTTGCTGATAGATGCAGGCGGCTCCTGTCAGCGTGTCGGCAACGCCTATTCGTTCATCGAAACTCGTCTAGTCTACCGGGATGCGGAATCGCGGCCACTGATGTCAGGGGAAGTGATCTTGTAATAGATCGGCGAATTAAATAATCGCGTCTACTCGCGAATCGCTAATTATGTTTCTCGCATGCGTGAAATTCACGGTTTCACAGATATTCGCGTGTGATCATTATTTGTTGGCAAAAACGCGCAGGCGTCGCTCGCAGTGAGCGTTGATCCTGACGTTGTACGCATCACGCTCTTTGTGCCTACCGCGAAGCCCGACGTGAATGCCGGACAATTGTGCGCAATTGCTGCACCGCCCGTCGTGTAGCCCCGTTGTCAGCGCCGACAGGCCGGCCGACGCCTACGGCCGCGCCGCGATCTCGTCGAGATGCCACAGCAGATCGGCCGGATCGTCGTACACGCGCAGCGCGCCCGCGCGTTCCAGCTCGTCGCTGCCGTAACCGCCCGACAGCAGCCCGACGCCGAGCGAGCGGCAGCGGCTCGCGGCGAGCATGTCCCAGATGCTGTCGCCGACCACGACCGTGTGTTCGATCGGCACGTTCAGTTGCGCGGCGGCCGTCAGGAATAGGTCGGGGTCGGGCTTCGCGTACTTGACCTGGTCGCGCGTGACCACGACCTGCTTCGCCGGATCGACGCCGAGCGCCTCGAGATTGATGGCGGCCGTTTCCATCCGTCCGCTGGTCGCGATCGCCCAGCGGATGCCCGCCGCCGACAGCGCGGCGAGCAATTCGCGCGCGCCGGGCAGCGGCCGGACCTGCGCGCGCAGCCGCTGGTACGCGGCCGCATGCAGGCGGGCAAGGCGCTCGACGCGCTCGGCGTCGAGGTTGCCCGACGTCTCCCGCAGCAGCTGATTCAGGAACAGGCCGCCGCTCATGCCGATCTTGCGGTGGATGCGCCACACCGACAGTTCGATGCCTTCGGCATCGAGCGCCTCCTTCCACGCGAGCACGTGCTGATAGACGCTGTCGACGAGCGTGCCGTCGAGATCGAACAGAAATGACGTTTCAATGCGCATGTGAATCTCCTGGCTCGCCGGGGGCGAGCAAACAAAGGTCGAGCGAACGGGTCGTGAAAGCGTGCCGCACATTATCGGCGCAAGGCCATGTCATGACCATGTCCCGCGGCCACCCCGCGCCGCGCCGTGTCAGGCGCCGCTGGTACAATCGCGGCGATCGCCGGGCCGGGTTCTCCGCGCCGCGCGCCCCCAACCCTCGTCTCGTCGAATCCACGTATGGCAACACCGGACGCAGTCAGTTCCAGGCACTCGTGGTGGGGCGTACTGGCCCTGGCCCTCACCGCCTTCATTTTCAATACCACCGAATTCGTGCCCGTCGCGCTGCTCAGCGCGATCGGCGACAGCCTGCACATGCAGGCGACCGACGTCGGCCTGATGCTGACGATCTATGCGTGGGCGGTGGCCGTCGTGTCCCTGCCGCTGACGCTGGCCACGCGCCATGTCGAGCGCCGCAAGCTGCTGTCGGTGGCGTTGCTGGTGTTCATCGGCAGTCATGTCGTGACCGGCGTCGCGTGGAATTTCGCGGTGCTGATGGTCGGCCGGCTGGGCATCGCGTGCGCGCACGCGGTGTTCTGGTCGATTTCCGTGCCGCTGGCCGTGCGCCTCGCGCCGAGCGACCGGAAAAGCCGTGCGCTCAGCCTGCTGGCGATGGGCACGGCGATCGCGATGGTGGCCGGCATTCCGCTCGGGCGCGTGGTGGGCGAGACGTTCGGCTGGCGGGTCACGTTCCTGATCATCGCCGGCGCGGCGGCCGTCGCGTTGCTGCTGCTGCGCGCCACGTTGCCGGTATCGCCGAGCCAGGGCGCGGGGTCGCTCGGCAGCGTCGGCGTGTTCCTGCGCCGGCCCGCGCTGGTGGCGCTGTACGCGATCACCGTGCTCGTCGTGTCCGCGCACTTCACGTCGTACACGTACATCGAGCCCTTCGTCCAGAGCGTCAACCACGCGAGCAGCAGCCGGATCACGTATGTGCTGATCCTGTTCGGCATCGCCGGCATACCGGCGGCGATCTGCTTCAACCGCATCTATCCGCACCGTCCCGACGACTTCCTGCTCGGGTCGATCGTCGCGCTCGCGGGATGCCTGCTGATCCTGTTCCCGTGCGCGCTGAACATCGTCACGCTGTCCGTGCACACGCTGGTGTGGGGCGGGGCGATCGTCTGTTTCGGCCTGGCCATGCAGGCGTGGGTGCTGAAGCTGGCGCCGGAAGGAACCGACCTCGCGGTGTCGATCTTCTCGGGGCTGTACAACGTCGGCATCGGCGCGGGCGCGCTGATCGGCAACCATATCGCCGGCGACTTCGGGTTGCCGTGGGTCGGCACCTTCGGCGGCGTGGTCGGCGCGGTCGCGGTCGGGATCGCGTGGCTCGCGTTGCGACTTCACGCGAAACGGTCGGACGCGGAGCCGACAGCGGCCGCCGGCGGGTAGCGATGGCGGCGCGGCCCGGTGCGATTGCTTCCCGCACGAACAGGGATGGGCGAACCGATGGCGCGCAGGCAAGGCGGCAAGTCGCGTGCGCGTGGCGCGGTTGCCCTGCCACGGGTGGCCGCGCCCTTCGTCGCAAGACACGCGGAACGCCGGCAAATTGCGGCATCATGGTGCCGCCGCACCCGCACGCGGTGCCCGATATTCGACTGGAGACCCTGCATGCCGATAGCCCGGATTGAAACCCGCGACGCGATGGGCGACCCCGACGAGGTCTATCTGAACCCCGGCCACGTGCTGTGGATGTCGCTGCCGACCGCCGCGCAGCGGCGGCCGGGCGGCATGGCCATCCGCGTGGACGACCGCGTGAAGGGCGGTGCGTTGCTGATGGCCGACCAGCCGCCGGCCGCCCGGCTCCTTCAGGATCTCGGCCCGTTCGTGACGGTGACGCTCGCGAACCCGTCGTCCGACTATCCGGACGGTCTAGTGCATGTCCGCGCGCATGCGATCGTCAAGATCGCGACGGACGACCACGACAAGCCGCTCGCCGAGCGCACGCTCGGCTGGGTTCACATCCGCGACGGCTCGGCGTTCAAGGTCAGGGATTACGCCGGCGTGGCCGCGTTATGGCAGGCGTCGGTCGCGGCGGCGTCATGAACCTGTCCGTCTCCGACATCACGCCGGAGGAGCTCCGGCTGTTCGGCGACATCGTCGCCCGCCTGGAAGAACTGGGGCCGGTCGTCGACGTGCGGACGGTCGTGCTGCCCGAGATCACGCAGCTGATCCGCGCGGATTTCGCCGCGTCGTTCGATTGCGACGAACACACCGGCCTGTGGCGCAACGGGTTCGCGTACAACGTCGATCCGCAGCAGATCGCGCGGTACGAAGCGTGGTTCCAGCATATCGATCCGGTCACGTCGCAACTGCGCGCGCGCCGCGTGGCGACCTGCGTCGACGAGGTGGTGAGCCGGCGCGAGCTGGAACGAACCGAGTTCTACAACGATTTCCTGCGCCGCGAAGGCATGCATCACGGCATCAACGTCTATGCGCTCGACGGCGCGACACACGTCGGCGACCTGCGCATCTGGCGCGCGCAAGGGCGGCCGGATTTCACCGAGCGCGACAAGCTGCTGCTGAACGGCATCGAGCCGTTTTTCCGGCGCGCGCTGCTGCGGCGGCGCCACGCGTGCACGGGGCTGACCGGGCGCGAGAGCGACGTCGCGCGGCTCGTCGCCGCCGGTTATACCGACAAGGACGTCGCGCGCACGCTCGGCATCGGGCTGTCGACGGTCCGCACGCATCTGCGGCGCGTGATGGCGAAGAAGGGCGTCGCCAACCGCGCGAGCCTGGCCGCCGCGCTGGCGTGACCGGCGGCGCGGCCGTCGGCCGGGGTCATCCATTGTGATGATGGGCGTCAAAATCGGCACACCCTACCTTGTAGCGATCCCCCGTGACGAGGAACGACGACGATGGCCACCCTGGAAACCCTGACGCTCACCGAAGCCCGGAACGCGATCCTGCGCCGGGCGTTTTCCTGTGTCGAGTATGCGTACGCGCTGATCGAGCGGCACGCACGCTGGCGCTACCTGAACGGCTTCACATGCGTCGACGAGGCGCGGCTGCTCGCCGAAGCGGCCCGCTGCGACCGCGACCTCGCGACGTCGGCCACCCCGCACGCGCTGCTGGGCCTGCCGATCGCGATCAAGGACAACATCGACACCGCCTGCCTGCCGACCGGCAACGGCACGCTGGCGCTGCACAACCGCGTGCCGCCGCAGCACGCGCCGGTCGTGGCGCGGCTGCTCGCGCACGGGGCGTTGATCGCGGGCAAGGCCAACCTGCACGAGCTGGCATTCGGCGTGTCGGGCAACAACCGCGTCACCGGCGCGGTACGCAACCCGTACGATTTCAACCGGATTCCGGGCGGCAGCAGCAGCGGCTCGGGCGCGCTGGTCGGCGCGGGCGTGGTGCCCGCCGCGCTCGGAACGGACACCGGCGGCTCGGTCCGGATTCCGGCCGCGTTGTGCGGCGCCGTCGGCCTGCGGCCGACCGTGGGGC
>NZ_QOBB01000245.1:0-9988 GCF_024704855.1 Burkholderia sp. HAN2018
CATTTACACTTGGCGGCCCGGTGCAGCGCTTACAATATGCGGGATCGAACGACAGGCGGGCGCGCAGCCCGTCCTCTTTATACGGATTCATGGCAAAAGCTCCTTATTCCGCCCAGGCACAGGCGTTGCCGCACCGGATGTCGAAGCTCCTCACGGAGATCCGCTGGATTCTCCAGGTCGCGCTCTGCGCATTTCTGGTGATGGCCCTGCTGAGCTACAGCCGGCGCGATCCGAGCTGGACGCACGCCGCCCAGGTGGACCACATCTCGAACTGGGCCGGCCGCGTCGGCGCCTGGACGGCCGACATCATCCTGCTGCTGTTCGGCCTGTCGGCCTACTGGCTGATCGTGCCGCTCGCGCGGCGCATCGCCGTCAACTACCGCCGCATCACGCGTCACGAGGCGGTCGTGGACGAACCCGAGCGGCCGATCGGCTGGCTCACCGAAATCTTCGCGTTCGTGCTCGTCGTGCTGGCGTGCGACGGCATCGAGGCGCTGCGCATGTGGTCGCTGAAGGTGCAGTTGCCGCGTGCGCCGGGCGGCGTGATCGGCGAGGCCGTGGCGGGCGCGATGTCGCACGCGTTCGGCTTCACCGGCGGCACGCTGCTGCTGCTGATCCTGCTCGCGATCGGCCTGTCGCTGTATTTCCGCTTCTCGTGGCTGTCGGTCGCCGAGCGCGTCGGCGGCGCGATCCTGTCCGCCGTCAATGTCGCGAAGCTGCGCCGCGAGGCCGAGCGCGACCGCAAGCTCGGCGAGGCCGCGGCCGTGCGCCGCGAAGGCAAGGTCGAAGAGGAGCGCGTGCGCATCGAGGATCACGAGCCCGTGACGATCGTGCCGCCGGTCGTCACGCCGGCGAAGTCCGAGCGTGTCGAGCGCGAGCGCCAGGTGCCGCTCTTCACCGACCTGCCGGGCGATTCGACGCTGCCGCCGGTATCGCTGCTCGACCCCGCGCCGAAGGCGCAGGAGGCGATTTCGGCCGATACCCTCGAATTCACGTCGCGCCTGATCGAGAAGAAGCTGAAGGATTTCGGCGTCGAGGCGAGCGTCGTGGCCGCGTATCCGGGCCCGGTCGTCACGCGCTACGAGATCGAGCCGGCCACCGGCGTGAAGGGCAGCCAGATCGTCAACCTCGCGAAGGATCTCGCGCGCTCGCTGTCGCTCGTGTCGATCCGCGTCGTCGAGACGATTCCCGGCAAGAACTACATGGCGCTCGAGCTGCCGAACCAGCGCCGCCAGACGGTGCACCTGTCCGAGATCATCGGTTCCGAGGTGTACGCGGCCGCATCGTCGGCGCTCACGCTCAGCCTCGGCAAGGACATCGGCGGCAAGCCGGTGTGCGCGGATCTCGCGAAGATGCCGCACCTGCTGGTCGCCGGTACGACCGGCTCGGGCAAGTCGGTCGGGATCAACGCGATGATCCTGTCGCTGCTGTATAAAGCGACCGCCGAGCAGGTGCGCCTGATCCTGATCGATCCGAAGATGCTCGAAATGAGCGTCTACGAAGGCATTCCGCACCTGTTGTGCCCGGTCGTCACCGACATGCGCCAGGCCGGCCACGCGCTGAACTGGACGGTCGCGGAGATGGAGCGCCGCTACAAGCTGATGAGCAAGCTCGGCGTGCGCAACCTCGCGGGCTACAACAACAAGATCGACGAGGCCGCGAAGCGCGAGGAGAAGCTGCCGAATCCGTTCAGCCTGACGCCGGAAGATCCCGAGCCGCTCGGCCGCCTGCCGAACATCGTCGTGGTGATCGACGAGCTGGCCGACCTGATGATGGTCGTCGGCAAGAAGGTCGAGGAACTGATTGCACGGATCGCGCAGAAGGCGCGCGCGGCCGGCATCCACCTGATCCTCGCGACGCAGCGTCCGTCGGTCGACGTGATCACGGGCCTCATCAAGGCGAACGTGCCGACCCGGATCGCATTCCAGGTGTCGTCGAAGATCGACTCGCGCACGATTCTCGACCAGATGGGCGCCGAATCGCTGCTCGGGATGGGCGACATGCTGTACCTGCCGCCGGGCAGCGGGCTGCCGGTGCGCGTGCACGGCGCGTTCGTCGCCGACGACGAAGTGCACCGCGTCGTCGAGAAGCTCAAGGAGCAGGGCGAGCCGAACTACGTCGAGGGCCTGCTCGAAGGCGGCACCGCCGACGGCGACGAGGGCTCGGCCGGCGCGGGAACCGGCGAAGGCGGCGGCGAGTCTGATCCGCTGTACGACCAGGCGGTCGAGATCGTCATCAAGAACCGCCGCGCGTCGATCTCGCTCGTGCAGCGGCACCTGCGGATCGGCTATAACCGCGCGGCGCGGCTGCTCGAGCAGATGGAGCAGTCGGGGCTCGTGTCGGCGATGTCGTCGAGCGGCAACCGCGAAATTCTTGTGCCGGCGCGCGACGCGGAATGAGTCCGCGGCGTTCGCGGCGCCGGCCACCCAGGGAGAAAACCGCAATATGCAGCAACATTCGTTCGCAATGTCCCTTCGTTCGACGCGGCGCTGGCTCGGCGCGGCGCTCGCCGGCGCATCGCTGATGCTCGCGGCGACGCACGCGTTCGCGGGCGGCACCGAGCAACTGAAGGCGTTCGTGTCGCAGGTGCGTTCGGCGAAGGGCGACTTCACGCAGCAGATCGTCAAGGCGCCGGCGAAGGGCGCGAGCGCCGCGCAGGCCGTGCCGAAGCCCACCGACAATTCGAGCGGCACGTTCGTGTTCGCGCGCCCGGGCAAGTTCATCTGGACGTACCAGAAGCCGTACCAGCAGGTGCTGCAGGCCGACGGCGAGAAGCTCTACGTGTATGACCGCGACCTGAACCAGGTGACCGAGCGCAAGCTGAACGGCGCGCTGGGCGCGAGCCCGGCCGCGATCCTGTTCGGCAGCAACGATCTCGACAAGAGCTACACGCTGCGCGATGCCGGCGAGAAGGGCGGCATCGAGTGGCTCGAGATGCTGCCGAAGGCGCAGGACACGCAGTTCCAGCGGATCGGCATCGGCTTTCGCAACGGCACGCTCGCCGCGATGGAGCTGCACGACGTGTTCGGCAACGTCACGCTGCTGACGTTTACGAACATCCAGACGAATCCGCCGCTGAAGGGCGATACGTTCAAGTTCGTCGTGCCGAAGGGCGCCGACGTGATTACCGGTTGACGGCGCCGCACGCCGCTTGTTCGCAACGGGCCTGCCGGCGACGGCAGGCCCGTGTTGTTTTCGGGCGCGGGCACCGGGCGCGGGCACTGGGCGCGGGCAGCAGGCACGGCGGTGCCGTCGCGCGGCTGTCATAATGTCGGGTCCGGCGGCCGGTTCGGCCGCGACTGTTTGATGTGGAGCGAGGGTTCATGTCCGATCTGTTTCAAGTCGAGCCGCGCCGGCCGCTCGCCGAGGCGCTGCGGCCGAAGACGCTCGCCGAGGTGATCGGCCAGACGCATTTGCTGGGCGAAGGCAAGCCGCTGCGGCTCGCGTTCGAATCGGGCAAGCCGCATTCGATGATCCTGTGGGGGCCGCCCGGCGTCGGCAAGACGACGCTCGCGCGGCTCACCGCGCTCGCGTTCGACTGCGAATTCATCGCGCTGTCCGCGGTGCTCGGCGGCGTGAAGGACATCCGCGAGTCGATGGAGCAGGCGAAGGACACGCTGAACCGCACCGGCCGCCACACGATCCTGTTCGTCGACGAGATCCACCGCTTCAACAAGGGGCAGCAGGACGCGTTGCTGCCGTTCGTCGAGTCGGGGCTCGTGACCTTCATTGGTGCCACGACCGAGAACCCGAGCTTCGAGGTCAATTCGGCGTTGCTGTCGCGTGCGCAGGTGTACGTGCTGAAGTCGCTGGACGACGACGAGATGCGCCAGTTGCTGAAGCGCGCACAGGAAATCGCGCTCGACGGCCTCGCGTTCGACGACAAGGCGATCGATACGCTGGTCGGTTATGCGGACGGCGACGCGCGGCGCTTCCTGAACCTGCTCGAGCAGGCGCAGACGGCGGCCACGTCGGCCGGCGTCGCGACGATCGATGCCGATTTCGTCAGCAGCGCGATGACGCTGAACGCGCGGCGCTTCGACAAGGGCGGCGACAACTTCTACGACCAGATCTCGGCGCTGCACAAGTCGGTGCGCGGTTCGAGCCCGGACGGTGCGCTGTACTGGTTCTGCCGGATGATCGACGGCGGCGCGGATCCGAAGTACCTCGCGCGGCGGATCGTGCGGATGGCGTGGGAAGACATCGGCCTGGCCGACCCGCGCGCGCTGCAGGTGGCGAACGACGCGGCCGAAACCTACGAGCGGCTCGGCTCGCCGGAAGGCGAGCTCGCGCTCGGGCAGGCGGTGATCTATCTCGCGTGCGCGGCGAAGAGCAACGCGGGCTACAACGCGTTCAACCAGGCGATGGCGTTCGTGAAGCAGGACAAGTCGCGCGAGGTGCCCGTGCACCTGCGCAACGCGCCGACCAAGCTGATGAAGGAACTCGGCTACGGTCACGCCTATCGCTACGCGCACGACGAGCCGAATGCGTATGCGGCCGGCGAGACGTACCTGCCGGACGGGATGCGCGAACCGCGCTGGTACAAGCCGGTGCCGCGCGGGCTCGAATCGAAGATCGCCGACAAGCTCGCGTGGCTGCGCGAACTCGATCGCGAAGCCGGCAAGAAGGACTGACGGCGCGGCCCGGAGCGGCCGGCATGCTCGTGGCTCGCGTCAGCGCTTGCGTGCCGGCTGCTTCTTCCAGTAGTCGAACGGCTCCTGATGGCATTCGATGTCGAGTTCGGCGATGCGCGTGTGCAGGCTCGACTGCGCGTCGGCGATCGCGAGGTTGTAGATCACCGGGCCGATCTCCTCGACGAAGAAATGCAGCAGCGCGCCGGCCTGGATATTGCCGATCGGCTCATCCATGTTTTCTGTGAAATAGCGTTGCAGTGACGCGATCGCGCGGTCGCGTATTTCCTTGTCCAGTTCGATGGCCATCGGGTTCCTTGGGGTGCTGTGACGTGGGGCGGGCGCCTCGCTCGATGCGCCGCCGCGGGCCCGCGCGGGCGTTTCGCGATCCGCGGCGCTTCGATGCCGCGCGATTTCGCGGGTGCCGACGGGCGGGCCGGCAACGCGATACTGCCATGGCCGTCGCGCCACGGTCATCGCCCGTTTGCAGCATAGTCCGTCCGTCCAGTGCCTTGGCGGCCCTGCGGTGCGTTAGAATTCCCGTCTTACACAACGATTCTCCAAGTCCTCCCATGCTCGACATCCAGTTGCTGCGCAAAGACCTCGACGGCGTCGCGAAGCGCCTCGCCGATCGCGGCTACACCCTCGACATCGCCGCGTTCTCCGCCCTCGAAGCGGAACGCCGCGCGATCCAGACCCGCACCGAAGAGCTCCAGGCGCGCCGCAACAGCCTGTCGAAGCAGATCGGTGCGATGAAGGGCAAGGGCGAGGACACGTCGGCCGTGATGGCCGAGGTCGGCGGGATCGGCGACGAAATGAAGGCGGGGGAAGCCAAGCTCGGCGACATCCAGGCGCGCCTGTCCGACCTGATGCTCGGTATGCCGAACGTCGCGCATGAAAGCGTGCCGGTCGGCAAGGATGAAGCCGACAACGTCGAGGTGCGCCGCTGGGGCACGCCGCGCCAGTTCGACTTCGAGGTGAAGGATCACGTCGACGTCGGCACGCCGCTCGGCCTCGATTTCGAGACCGGCGCAAAGCTCGCCGGCGCGCGCTTCACGATGCTGCGCGGCTCGATCGCGCGCCTGCACCGCGCGCTCGCGCAGTTCATGATCGACACGCATACGCAGCAGCACGGCTACACCGAAGCGTATACGCCGTACATCGTGAACCCCGAGATCCTGTACGGTACGGGCCAGCTGCCGAAGTTCGCGGACGACATGTTCCGCGTCGAAAAGGGCGGCGAGGAGAACAAGGTCACGCAATACCTGATCTCCACGTCGGAAATCTCGCTGACGAACACCGTGCGCGAGTCGATCGTCGAAGGCTCCGCGTTGCCGATCAAGCTGACCGCGCATTCGCCGTGCTTCCGCTCGGAAGCCGGTTCGTATGGCCGCGACACGCGCGGGATGATCCGCCAGCACCAGTTCGACAAGGTCGAGATGGTGCAGGTCGTCGCGCCGGATGCGTCGTACGCGGCGCTCGACGAGATGGTCGGCCATGCGGAAGCGATCCTGCAGAAGCTCGGCCTGCCGTACCGCGTGATCACGCTGTGCACGGGCGACATGGGCTTCTCGGCCGCGAAGACGTTCGACCTCGAAGTGTGGCTGCCTGCGCAGAACACCTATCGCGAGATCTCGAGTTGCTCGAACACCGAGGCGTTCCAGGCGCGCCGGATGCAAGCGCGTTTCCGCAACGCACAGGGCAAGCCGGAACTCGTGCATACGCTCAACGGTTCGGGCCTTGCGGTCGGCCGCACGCTCGTCGCGGTGCTGGAGAACTACCAGAACGCGGACGGCTCGGTCACGGTGCCGGAAGTGCTGCGTCCGTACATGGGCGGCATCGAGCGTATCGACGCGCCGGCACAGGCGTCGTAAGGTCGCGCGCCGGCGATCGCTTCAAGCCCTCGCAAAAAAATTTGCAAAAAGGGCTTGTGAGATTCGAAGAGATCGTTCTATAATCTTTTCTTTCGCGGAAACGACCAAACGCGAAATGCAGTAAAGCAGCAAGGAAGGAGAGGTGGCAGAGTGGTCGAATGTACCTGACTCGAAATCAGGCGTACGGTTTCCCCGTACCGTGGGTTCGAATCCCACCCTCTCCGCCAAAATACGAAACCCCTTGATCCGGAAGGATCAAGGGGTTTTTCGTTTTGGGCTTGCTAAATCGTGTGTCGCAAGGCGTTGCGGTGGCAACAGCATCGACCATCGATGCATTGGAATGTGCCGATGCGATAGCGACCGTGTTCCATACGTCTTGCTGCGCAGTGGGCAGCGTCGGCAGTTCAGTCTGTCCGGATCGCGGGGACGCGTGTCGCCGCAGCGAAGGAGATCAAGGGGCTCATCGAGCAGTCGACGCAGCGGGTTGACGAAGGCACCGTACTGATCGGCCGCGCGGGCGAGTCGATTCACGAGATCGTCGATGCGGTGCAGCGCGTCACGACGATCGTCGGCGAGATCTCGTCCGCGTCGCAGGAGCACAGTCAAGCTGTGGCCGGATATTGCGCGAGCACCCGGGCGCGGATCGACGGCTTGATGTTCGATTGCGCCATGTTGCCGCCGTAGTGCGCGACCACCCGCGGGTTCATCACGCGATACCAGAGCGGCGGCACGTACGCGAACAGGATCATCGTCGCGTAGCCGGCCGGCAGTTGCGGCGAATCGTCGAAGTGGCGCAGCGCCTGATACGAGCGCGTCGGATTCGCGTGATGGTCGGCATGCCGCTGCAACTGGTACAGGAACAGGTTGGTGACGACGTGATTGCTGTTCCACGAATGCTGCGGCGTGCAGCGTTCGTAGCGGCCGTTCGGCAGCTTGCGGCGGCCGAGCCCGTAGTGCTCGACGTAGTTCACGACTTCGAGCAGCGACGCGCCGTAGACGGCCTGGATCACGAGGAACGGGATCACGACCTTGCCGGCCATCGCGATCGCGATGCCCCACACGACGACGGTCATCGCCCATGCGTGCAGCACCTCGTTGCGCCAGGTCCACGGCGAATGCCCGAGCCGTTCGAGGCGGGCTTTCTCGAGCCGCCACGCGGAGCGGATGCTGCCGGTCACGGTGCGCGGCAGGAAGGCCCAGAACGATTCGCCGTAGCGCGCGCTCGCCGGATCCTCGGCCGTCGCGACACGTACATGGTGGCCGCGATTGTGCTCGACGTAGAAATGGCCGTATGCGACCGGCGCGAGCGTGATCTTCGCGAGCCAGCGCTCGAAGCGGTCGGTCTTGTGCCCGAGTTCATGTGCGGTGTTGATCGAGATGCCCGTCGCGGCGCCGAGCGACAGCGCGAAGCCGACGTAGTCGTACCAGGCGAGCGCGTGCGTGCCGACGATCCATACGCACGCGAAGAACGCGACGTATTCGACGAGGGTCGCGAGATAGACGATCAGCCGGTAGTAGCGCTCCCGTTCGAGGTGCGGCACCACGGCCTCGGGCGGATTGTCGCGATCGTCGCCGATCAGCGTGTCGAGGATCGGGATCACGCCGAACGCGAACAGGGGGCCGAACCACCAGAACACGTGCAGGCCCGTCGACAGCGCGAGCTGGGCCGCGAGAATCGGCAGCGTGATCGTCAGTGCGCCGAGCAGCCACAGGTAACGCTTGCCATCCGACCAGCCCGAAGCCGATCCATCGGTCGTTGCCATTGTCTCCCTCCCTCCTGCCGGCCGGCCCGAAGGCGACCGCCTGTACGGTTGTTCGAATTCTCGTTGGCCCGCGACGCACGCGCGGTTGAACCGGATCGTCGTCCGGTTCTGCCTGTTATACGACCCATGCGCACGCTTGCCAAACTCCGGCACTAGGCGTGCGGCTCCAAACGGCGGCGCGCGTGCGGCGCAGGCAGGGAAGGGCCCGCGCACGCCGATTGAAACATGCGGGAATGACCGGATCGGCCCGCGCGTGCGGCAGGTTTGTCAGACGGATGGCGTGCCGTGACGAGAATTGGCGTCGACGCTGCAGGTTCGCAACAAATGTTGCATTGCAATATGCGGAGCGGGATGACGACCCATGTCGCTTGCTTCGGCGTTACCAATATTACGGATCATTACGCCCTTCATGATGAAATTTACGGGGCCCGACCTGCGACTGCCTCTTGTCGCAAGGCGACTGCTGCCAGGCGTCGAATGAAGCCGTCACGGAGGTCATCCGGTTGCCGCGTCGATGCACCGATGCTGCACCTGCACACGGGCTGGCCGCATGGCCGCCCGCAGTGCCTGCCGCCTTTCGATTCGCGCTGCCATTTGAAAATTACGATTTGACTCATGCCCCGCTTTCGGTTGAAGCTAGTAGCTTGCTGTCCGAAGGGGGCTGTGCCTGCATGAGTTCGACCTTGACCGTTCGTCGTATCGTTGCCGACCAGGGCGGCGTGTATCGCGAACTCCGCGCTGCATCGCTGCGCGAGCCCTACGCGCCCGGCGAAGCGCCGGAGGCCGAATTGCTGAACGTCGAAACGGACGCAGCGTCGGCGATTGCCGCGCAGCGCGCCGTGTCCGACGAGTCGACGACTTTCCTGCTGTATACCGAAGGCCATCCGGCCGGCATGATCGGCGCGTATTTCGACAATACGCCCGATCGGCGTGCGTTCGTCAGCGAGCTGTGGGTCGCGCACGCGGTGCGCCATCTGCGCGGCGGCGTGCTGCTGCTGGAGACGGCCACCGCCTGGCTCGCCGAGCGCGGCGCCCAGGACGTCTACGCGTGGATTGCCGATGCGAACCGCAACGCGATCCGCTTCTACGAGCGCGCGGGTTTCGGCAACACCGGCGAACACGCGCCGATCGCGCGGATGCCCGGCGCGATGAAATCGCTGTACGTGTCGCAGGTGAAGCACTGACGCGACGTCAGAACGCGGGCCGCGCGGCGCGATGAAGGTCCGGTCGCCCGCTTGCCAGCCTGCTTTCCGGTTGCGCGCCCGCCCGGGCCGCCGCAACCCGGTTCCCCAAAAATAATGGCCGCGCGCGTGGACGCCTGTAAAATACGCAAAAAATTTTTGCAGAGTGTCCATGTCGCTTAAAAAATCGCCATTCTTCGAGCTGCGCAGCGGATCGGTCGATACGTTGCTGTTCACCGTGAAGACGACCGATCTCGATGCGTTGCGTACCGAACTGGTCAAGCGCTTCGAAGCGACTCCCGAGTTTTTCGCCGACGATGTCGTCGCGATCGACGTCCGCCGCCTGGCGGACGGCGAACGCGTCGCGCTGGCGGACATCCGCCAGATGCTGAACGACGTGCGGATGCGCCCGGTGGGTGTCGTCGCGCTGGCCACGCAGGGCTGGGCGGGGGAAGCCGGCCTGCCGTTGCTCGAGGCGCGCGATCGCCGCGCGCCGGCCGCGAAACCGGCCGAGGGCGCGGAGGCGTCGCCGGTCGCCG
>NZ_QOBB01000246.1:0-9958 GCF_024704855.1 Burkholderia sp. HAN2018
TCGTCGAGGCGCACGTCGGTCTCGTGCGCGGTCATCCCGTGCAGGAAGCGGGCGAGTGGCAGTGCGCTCATGTCGCGAAGTGCGCGGCGGCCATCGTCTGCAATGCGGCACGCGTGTCGGCGTCGTCGGTCACCGCGTCGCTGATCGCGATCCGGCAGGCATCGAGCGGCGCGAGCCCCGCGACGATCAGCCGGGCCGCGTGCACGAGCAGGCGCGTCGACGCGCCTTCGTCGAGCCCGTTGCCTGCCTGCGCCAGCGCCCGCGTGCGCTGCGCAAGATCGACGAGCCGGCGCGCGGTTTCGCGGTCGGCGCCGCTTTCGCGCACGACGACGTCGGCCTCGTGCGCGGCATCCGGATAGCCGAAGTCGATTGCGACGAAACGTTGCCGCGTCGACGGCTTGAGCCGCCGGTGCTCACCGTGATAGCCGGGGTTGTAGGAGATCACCAGATGGAAATCCGGATGCGCATGCACGACTTCGCCGAGCCGGTCGAGCGGCAGCACGCGCCGCGAATCGGTCAGCGGGTGGATCACGACCGTCGCGTCGGGGCGTGCTTCGACGATCTCGTCGAGATAGCAGATCGCGCCATGCCGCGCCGCGAGCGTGAGCGGCCCGTCGGCCCAGTAGGTGCCGTCGGCGTCGAGCAGGTGGCGGCCCGTCAGGTCGGCCGCCGACGTGTCGTCGTTGCACGCGACCTGGATCAGCGGCAGGCCCATGCGCCACGCCATGTATTCGACGAAACGCGTCTTGCCGCAGCCGGTCGGCCCTTTCAGCAGGACTGGCAGGTGATGGCGGCAGGCCGTCTCGAACCAGTCGGCCTCGGCACCGGCCGGCTGGTAGAACGGCATGTCGGCGATGCGGTGCCCGGCGAGCGGATCGGTGGCCAGCGGCGTATCGCGTGCGCTCATTACCACCTCCCCGTCATCATCAGCATGCCGGGCAGCCAGCAGGTGCCGACGCCGATCGCGATCGTGTAGCCGGGCAGGAAGCGCACGGTCCGCTTCAGCCCGAGCGCGACGAAGAACAGGAACCACAGGCTCGACCACAGCAGCCACATCGCCCCGAAACGCGCGTCGCTCGACGTGCCCGCATAGACGAGTGCGCTGATCGCGACGAACAGGCAATACCAGCCGAGGCCGGCGCCTTGCAGCCCGCGCCACTGGACGGCGGCGAGGTACAGGTACGTGAACGCGAACAGCAGCCCGCCCGCGCTCGAGAAAAACTGCGGTGGCGCCGACGCCTGCACGAGGCCGGCGAGGTTGATCAGCAGCGCGAGCAGCCCGACGAGCAGGTTCAGGCCGGCCGCGTCGCGCGGTTCGATGCGGCCGGTGAGCGCGACGCCGTTGACGACCAGCACCGCGCCGATGAAGAAAAGAGCGACACCGAGCATGATGAAGGCTCCAGAGTGAGACGGCGCCGTTCGCGCAGGCAGCGCGAACGGCCGGGCGGGGCGCGGGTTCAGCGATGCGCGGGCGCTTCGGACGGAATGCCTTCGATCGGGCATTCGGGCGTGCCGGGTGTCGTGCGTGTCAGGCGTTCGACGGCCTGGCGCGTGCCGTCCGGGTCGTTCACCCAGTTCGCATAGAACTCGAACGGGCATTGCGCGACGCCGTTCGGCGATTCGCCGGAACCGATCTTGCCCGTGTAGCCGCGGTGCAGCAGCTTGTACAAGTGGTTCTGCGACTGCATGTTGCGGCGCGCGTCGCGGATCAGGCTCACCGACAGCTCCGCGTACTGCACGCCGTTCTCTTCCTCGCCGCATTCGCCGAGCGTGCGGCCGTCGAAGCCGACGATCGCCGAGTGCCCGAAATACGAGTACACGCCGTCGAATCCGGATGCATTCGCGACTGCCACGTAGCAGTTGTTCATGAACGCCATCGCTTTCGACACGAGCACCTGCTGGTCCTTCGCCGGGTACATGTAGCCCTGGCAGCGCACGACGAGCTCGGCGCCGCGCATCACGCAGTCGCGCCAGATCTCCGGGTAGTTGCCGTCGTCGCAGATGATCAGGCTGATCTTCAGCCCCTTCGGCCCTTCGGCGACGTACGTGCAGTCGCCCGGATACCAGCCTTCGACCGGCACCCACGGCATGATCTTGCGGTACTTCTGCACGATCTCGCCCTGGTTGTTGATCAGCACGAGCGTGTTGTACGGCGCCTTGTCCGGGTGTTCCTCGTGGCGCTCGCCGGTCAGCGAGAACACGCCCCACACGTTCGCCTTGCGGCACGCGGCCGCGAAGATGTCGGTTTCCTCGCCGGGGATCGTCGATGCGGTGTCATACATCTCCTTCGCGTCGTACATGATCCCGTGCGTCGAATACTCGGGAAACACGATGAGATCCATGCCGGGCAGGCCGCGCTTGATGCCGACCACGCGCTCCGCGATTTCGCGGGCGTTCGCGATCACGTCGGCGCGCGTGTGCAGGCGCGGCATCTTGTACTGGACGACGGCGACGCCGACGGCGTCGTTGCTGCTGGAAATATCGCCATGACGCATGGTGTGCTCCTGGTTCGGGTGAAGACGTGCGTTTTCGAAAGACAAAAAAAAGCCCTTGCCTCGACGAGCGAGGCAAGGGCTTCTTTGCCGGTCCGTTCATCCGACAACGCTGTCGGATAACGGGAATGCGGATGGGCGGCCCGAAACGGGGCCGGCGAAGCGCGGGCTAGCGGGCGCGCGCTGCGCACGATCGTGGGACGTCTTTGTCCGCCGGATCGATGGGATGCACTCTAGGCAAAGTTTTTTTTGGACGCAACATCGCGTATACCCCTGCACGCGGTGAGGGCGCGGCTTGCGTCCGGGATCGTGTATTGCGCCGCGCGATCGAGCGGGGTCGGACGTACGCTTGCGTGAACGACGGCGCATTGTCGTTCCGCGCCGGCTTCGATGGATCGACCGGCCGGCGCGTCGGCATCGGTCATCAAGGTTGCGTGTACAACCTTTTTGCGCGATGCCGATGCGCGCCAACCCACGCTCAACTACGCTTAACCGCGCTCGCTCACCGCATTGCTTTCGAGAAAGCTGTCCACCGCGATCAACGACTGCTCGTCGAGCGTGCCGAGCACGCTTTTCAGCTTCAGCTGCAGCTTCAGCGCATCGAGATAGCTGTCGAACAGCTTCTGCCGGATGCCCGAGATGTCGCGCCGCAGGTTCAGCGTTTCGTACGTCGTGCTGTAACCGACCTGATGCGCCTTCATCGACGAATCGTACGCGAGGCGCGCGGCCTGCAGCGACTGCTGCAGCGCGCGGATGCGCTTGCCGACCGATTCGAGCGCGGACAGCGCCTCGCGATGATCGGTGCCCAGTTGCTCCTCGACTTCGCGCAGCCGGTTGCGGTACTGCTCGGTCACGTGCTCGGCTTCCACCTGCCGGTAGTACACGCTGCCGCCGGAGAAGATCGGGATCGTCACCTGCACGCCGACCGCGCTCTGATGGAAGTCGGAGCGATCGGTGAGCCCGCGCAGGTTCGGGTTGAGCCCGCGCGAATACGATGCGAACAGGTCGACGGTCGGCAAGTGCTCGGCGCTGACGCGCTTCGCGGCGAGCCGCGCGACCTGGACGTCGCGGTACGCCTGCCGGTACGCGGGGTTGTCCTGCGGCGCGTATTCGCCCGACGGAATGCGCGGCGACGAGCCGCGCATCGCGAGCCGCGGCCAGCGCGAGAAATCGATCGTCGAACCGAGCAGCGTCTCGTAGCGCGCGCGGCGCGCGTCCACGTCGGTTTGCGCGAGGGCTTCGTCGGATTGCGCGAGACTGCGGCGCGCCTCGATTTCGGCCGTGTCGCCGATCGTCTTCATGCCGAGCTGTGCCATGCGTCGCGTATCGCTTTCGAGCCGGGTGAGCGCGTTCACTTCGTCGTCGGCCGACTGCAGTTTCTCGCGTGCGCTCAGCAGGTCGAAGCACGCGTTCGCGACGCGCAGGATCAGGTCCTGCTTCGCGACCTCGAGTTTCTGTTTCGCCGATTCCTCGTACTCGGTCGCGCGCCGCATGTCGTACAGGTAGGGCACGTTGAACAGCGCCTGCGTGACCTGCGCGGAACCGTATGCGGCATTGCTCGAGCCGCTGACGTCGATGCCGAACAGGTTCGCGTGCGTACCGTAGCGTCCCCATTCGAGTTGCGCGGCGGCCTGCGGCAACATCTGCGCGCGTGCTTCGGGGAATTTCTGGCGGGCCGCATCGTATTCGCTGCGCGCCTGCAGGTAGCGTGGATCGTGCACGACCGCGTACTGGTAGGCGGTGTCGAGGCAGAACGCGCGCGCGTTCGCCGACAGGCCGGCTATCGTTACAGCGAACAATGTCACGGTTGCAAGTCGGGGATTCCACCTAGTCGTAAAACTTGATAGGGAATTACCCGAATTCCGCGTCGCCGATCCGTAATTCGCGCGCCTCGTTTCAAACATGGCCGTCTCCGTCTCCTGCCCGTGCCGCAATGCATTGCGGCGGGATTTAAACGTATTGAAATTGAAATTCAAACAGAATGAATGCCTGCCATCCGTGGCGCACCGGAAAACGCGCCTGTAAGAGTGTGTCCTCCATTGAATTCCGATGCGCCCGCATGATAGCCTGATTTCGGCTCGTAATCGCAGTGATTATTAGATTAACAAGTCGCTAGGGATTAAAAGCCGTTTGTCTTTCAATGAAGGTTCTTTGCATCATCTTTATTTTTTACGAGGAGAGAATGATGAAGGTCATGACGACGGAACAGGTCAGGAATGTGCATGGCGGCGGTGCGATCAGCTCGCTGGGTAGCCTCGCCGTTGACGCCGCGCCGGTGGTGACCGCGCTCGGCCAGTTCCTGCCGAGCCTCGGCAATTACCTGCAGAACCCGAAGACGTTCAATAACACCGGCAAGTAACCGCCGTGCGCGGGGAGGCGCCCCCCGCGCGAAATGCTGCGAAACAGAAGGAAAAGAATCGATCGCCGAAGTGGCAATAAAGCGAATCCGGAATGCATTATTTCCGGTTCGGGCGATTATCAGGAGGCGGGAGTGCCGGATTATCCCCGTAATAAAGTTAACGGCCATTGAGATTGCAATTGGCTGACGGTGGCGGGCATTCCGACAATATAAAGGCCACAACAAATGCGAGACATCACGGAAGAACAGGCCCGCCAGATTCGCGGCGGCGCGTCGCTTTACTCCAATTCGGCCGCCTATACGGTCGATCTCGTCAACCAGTCGATCGGGACCACGCTGCAGGGCCTGATGACCCAGTACCAGACCCGCGCCGTCGAACAGTTCCGGATGTCGCTCGGCTCGTCGCGCTGAGCGGCCCGCCAGGCGGCCGGTAACACCGGTCTTCCGTCGCAGCCGGCAGCGTGCCGGCTGTGCCCTTGCGTATCGCGCACGACCCGCCACGGGCCCGCATCGGCAGGCCCGGGCGGCGCCTCGTCGCGCCTCGGGTGCTCGACCATGCTCTTCAATACGCGTAAAGTCCGTCCGGTCCTGCAGGACGAGGTGACGGAGTGCGGCCTGGCCTGCCTCGCGATGATCGCGTCGTGGCACGGGCGCGAAACGACGTTGCGCACGCTGCGCAACCGCTATCCGGTCCGGATCGATTCCGGGCTGTCGTTCTTCGACCTGATGGAGATCTCGAACGATCTCGGCCTGCGCGCACGCGGGCTGCAGTTCGACGCGGGCGAACTCGACGCGCTCAAGACGCCGTGCATCCTGCACTGGGGGATGAACCACTATGTCGTGTTGACGAAGGTCGGCTACGGCAGCGTGCACATCGTCGATCCCGCGCTCGGCGAAACGAAGCTGCCGCTCGCGCAGGCGCTCACGCACATCACGGGCTACGCGCTCGAACTGAATCCCGATATCGGCTTCACGCGGGCGGGGCAGGCCGACCGGATCAGGCTGCGCGACTACCTCGAAGGGCTGACCGGCATTCGCAAGAGCCTCGCGATCGGCATCGCGGGCGGCGTCGCCGCGCAGCTCCTGCTGCTGCTCGGCCCGTCATACGTGCAACTGACGATCGACGAGGCGCTGAAGAAGACCGACGTCGACATCCTGTACCTGCTGACGATCCTGTTCGCGATCGTGTTCCTGTTCGACACGCTCTACGCGAACCTCGTCGGCAACATCAAGAGCTACCTGCGCAACATCGTGTCGCAGCAGTTGTCGGCAAACATGGTCGGGCATCTCGCGCGGCTGCCGATCGGCTATTTCCTGTTCCACAACACCGGCGATTCGATCTCGCGCGTGTCGTCGGTGTCGGAGGTCGGGCGGTTTCTCGTCGACGGGCTGGTCGGCGGGCTGCTCAATATCGTCACGTGCACGCTGACGCTCGTGCTGATGCTGTACTACAGCCCGGTGCTGGCCGGCATCAGCGTGGCCGGGATGGTGCTGTTCGCGCTCAGCCGGCTCGCGATCCAGCCGCAGCTGCAGGACGCGATGTCGCAGATCCTCACGCGCGGCGCGGAAGCCGATGCGCTGCTGATCGAGAACATCCGCTCCGCGCACTCGATCAAGCTGCTGTCGGCCGAAACCGCGCGCAGCAGCCTGTGGGTCAACGCGTTCACGCAGAAGCTGCAGGCGATGCGCCAGCAGGAGCGGCTGCAACTGCTGTTCGATGCGGTGTCGAAGGGGATCGTGCACGTCGAGCAGCTCGTGATCGTCACATACGGCGCGTGGCTCGTCATGCACGGGCAGAGCACGATCGGCGTGATCTACGCGTTCATCCAGTACAAGAACCTGTTCGCGGACAAGTTCATCGATTCGATCCAGCTCTACGTGCGCCGCAAGGTGTTGCAGGTGCACATGGACCGCGTCGCCGACGTGTTGCAGACCGAGACCGAGGAACCCGCGCCGGACGCGGTCGTGCGGCCCGTCGACGGCTTCGACGGCACGCTCTCCATCCGCGCGCTGTCGTACACGCCGAAGGGCGGCAACCGCCCGATCCTGCGCGAGATCGCGCTCGACGTGCCGGCCGGCAGCAAGATCGCGATCGTCGGCCGCACCGGCAGCGGCAAGACGACGCTGCTGAACCTGATCTGCGGGCTTGTGCGGCCCGAGCCCGGCACGCTGTTCGTCGGCGGCGTCGATCTCGCGGAAGTGAACCTGCGGCAGTACCGCAAGCATCTCGCGGCCGTCACGCAGTCCGACCAGCTGTTTCGCGGCACGATCCGCGACAACATCACGAACTTCGCGCCCGCGCCGCGCATCGGCGCGATGTTCGACGCGGCGAAGCTCGCGTGTATCCACGACGAGATCGAGCGGCTCGACCATCGCTACGACACGCCGCTCGGCGATACGCAGAAATTCCTGTCGGCCGGGCAGATGCAGCGGCTCCTGATCGCGCGGGCGCTGTATTGCGAGCCGCGCCTGCTGATCCTCGACGAATTCTCGTCGAACCTCGATCAGGCGACGACCCACGAGATCTGCCGCAACGTGCTGACGCTGCCGTGCACGATCGTGCTCGTCACGCATGACGCATCGATCCTGTCGATGGTCGACCGGATCTACCAGATGCACGACGGCGTATTGACCGACGCGACCGATGCGTGGCGCGCGGCCGAGGAGGCGCGGTGATGCTCGGGCGACTCTTCCTGCTCAATCCTTTCTCGTATGCGTTCCTGGTGCGGCGCGTGGTGCGGGCCGTCGCGCTGCGCACGTCGCCGGCGCGCGGGCTGCGGCTGATGCGCTGGTGCTCGGGCGCCTGCCTGCGCTGCTTTCCGTGCATTCGCGAGTCGATCGAGCGCGCGGTCGCATACATGCTGAGCGCGCACCTGAACGACGATCCGCGACGCGTGCGGGACGTGTCGGCGGCGATCGTGCGCGAACTGTTCGAAGCGGAATTCGCGGGGCTCAAGCTGCGCACGCGCAGCCTCGAATCGATGAAGTCGATGATCGACGGGATGGCGTGTGAAGGCGACGAGCAGCTGCGGGCGGCACTCGCGCGCGGCGGCCCGCTGATGCTCGCGGGGCTGCACTTCGGCAACCTGATGCTGTTCGTCACGAAGCTGCGCTTCATGATTCCCGACGACCGCAAGCTGATGGTGATCCTGCACCGGGATGCGCCCGGCGCGTTCTTCGACGATGCGCTGCGGCTCGTCGCCGAATACGGCGCCGGCGAAGTCGAGTTCATCGACATCGAGGAGCGCGTGCACCTGCGGCGGCTGATCACGAGCCTGCGGCGCGAGGCACCCGTGTTCCTGCTGTTCTCCGACCTGCACGGCAAGTTCGGCAAGACCAACCGCTGCCGGCTCGGCGGCCGCTGGGTGCGGATGGCCGGCGGCGGCGTGAAGCTCGCGGTCGAGCAGGGGATTCCGCTGCTCGTCGCGTATGCGACGGGCGTGCCGTTCCGCGATCGCTGCGCGGTGCATTTCACCGAGCTGGCGGCCAGCCCGCTCGCGCCGATGCTCGGCGCGGACGACGACGCGTCGCCGGTGCGCGCCACGCACCAGCGCATCGTCGACCGTCTCGAACAGGCGCTCGTGCGGCAGCCCGAGCAGTGGCATTTCTGGGAACACTTCACGCCTTACCTGATGCCGACGCCGCTGCTCGATGCGGCCGCGCGGCGTCGCTCCTGACGAGCCTGCCCCATGCCGACCTGGAACTCCGCCCTCCGAGAACACAAGCCGTCGCGCAAGCTCGCGCGCGGCACGACCTTCGGCACCGTGATCCACGGTGTCGTCGACGTGCCGGTGTCGATGCGCTTCTTCTGCTACCTGTCGCTTGCGATGTTCGCGATGTTCGTGACCGCGCTCGTCGAACTGAGCTACGCGAACACCGAGAGCGTGTCGGGGATGCTGACGCCGCGTTCGGGGCTGATCGGCGTCAGCGCGCCGCCGGGCTGGGCCGTGCGCGACGTCTACGTCGGCAAGGACCAGCACGTGAAGGCCGGCCAGCGGCTGCTGGCGGTGACGCGCGACACGAGCTTCGTGAGCCAGGCGAACAACGTGCAGGGGATGCGTGCGGCGCTCGACCGGCAGCGCGTCGAGGTCACGCAGCAGATCGACGCGGCGCGCCTCGAATACCGGTCGTCGGTACAGCAGATCAACCAGCAGATCGCCGCGCAGGGCGAGAGCCGCGGGCTGATCGACCGGCAGATCCAGGACCAGAAGCGCATCGTCGACGAGTACGGCGAACGGCGCGCACGCGTGAAGCAGCTGCTCGACGAACAGGTCGTGACGCTCGAGCAGTACAACCAGGTCAACACGCAGTACCTGCAGGCCGGGCAGGCGTACCAGGACCTGCTGCTGCGCCGCGCCGAGCTCGCGAAGAATGCGATGAAGCTGCGCGGCGACCTCGACACGATGCAGAGCAAGTACGACGGTGCGAACGCGGAGCTGAAGATCAAGCAGGAGGAGCTGAACGCGAAGGAATACAACATCGACGAGAACGTGAACCAGGTGCTGTACGCGCCGGCCGATGGGCAGATCGTGCGGCTCGATGTCGTGCAGGGCGGCGTGATCGACCCGCCGGGTACGCGCGTCGTCGAGATCCTGCCCGCGAAGGCCGACGGGCTGATCGCCGAGGTCTACATTCCGTCGTCGAAGGCCGGCTTCGTGAAGAAGGGGCAGGAGGTGAAGGTTGCGTACGCAAGCTATCCGGTCGAGAAGTTCGGCACGTATCGCGGCAAGGTGCTGTCGATCTCGCCCGTCGCGTTTTCCGCGAAGGAGCTGAACCTGCCGGGCGATGCCGCCACGCCGCAGACCTACTTCAAGACCTGGGTCGAGCTGGCCGACCGCACGCCGGCGTTCGAAGGGCGGCCGCTGTCGCTGCGGGCCGGGATGATGCTGAAGGCCGACATCGTGCTGGAGCGGCGCAGCCTGCTCGAATGGCTGTTCGAGCCGTTGTACCGCATCCGTCAACGCCTGTTCGGCGTGCCGGCCTGAGCCGATGGCGAGCCGGGACACGTACCGCCGCCGTGCGCGGCCGGGCGCCGTGCGTCCGCTGTCGCGCTGGCTCGGCGCAACGCTGTTCGCGTGCGCGGCCGCCGCGCATGGCGCGCCGCAGC
>NZ_QOBB01000247.1:0-9857 GCF_024704855.1 Burkholderia sp. HAN2018
GACCCGCTTCGGCACGCCCGTCACGATCGCCGCGACCGCGACGGCCAGCACGACGGCCGCGCCCACGAACACGCCAGCCGCGCCGTTCGCGTCGAACACGACGCCACCGGCCGCCGCCCCCGTCGCGATGGCAAGCTGGATCGCCGCGACGATCAGCCCGCCCGCACTTTCGGCTTCATCGGGCACGGTGCGCGTGACCCAGGTCGACCACGCGACCGGCACGCCGCCGAAGGCCATCCCCCACAGCGCGACGAGCACCGCATCGATCATCGGCGCGCGGCCGAGCGCGACGAGCGCGACGGCGAGCACGACCATCAGCGCGGGCATCGCGATCAGCATCGGCCGCAGCCGGTGTTCGAGCACGCGGCCCGCGAGCGACGTACCGACGAAGTTGGCGATACCGTAGCCGAGCAGGATCGCCGACAGGCCGTTCACGCCGACGCCCGCGACCTGTTCGAGGAACGGCCGCAGATACGTGAAGAACGCGAAATGCCCGGTGAACACGAGGATCGTCGCGAACATCCCGAGGCCGACGGTCGGCCGGCGCAGCACGTCGATCAGCGTCCGCAGCCGCGTCGTGCCGCTCGGCGGCAGCGACGGCAGCGTGACGAGCTGCGACACGAACGCGATGCCGCCGAGCGCGCCCGCGATCAGGAACACGTTGCGCCAGCCGATCAGGTGGCCGAAGTAGCTGCCCATCGGCGCGGACGCGATCGTCGCGACCGCCACGCCGCTGAAGATGATCGACAGCGCACGCGGCACCATCGCCGTCGGCACGAGCCGCATCGTGGTGGCCGTCGCCATCGTCCAGAAGCCGCCCAGCGCGACGCCGAGCACGACGCGGCCGATCAGCAGCATCGTCAGGCTGGTCGCGAACGCGACCGCGAGATTCGACGCGACCAGCAACACCGAAAACGCGAGCAGCACGCGCCGCCGGTCGATCGTGCGCGTCACCGCCGAGATCAGGAGGCTCGTGACGAGCGCCACCGTCGCGGTGGCCGTGACGGCCTGCCCGGCGACGCCTTCGGTCACGCCGAGACTCTCGGCCATCGGCGTCAGCAGGCTCGCGGGCAGGAATTCGGCGGTGACGAGCCCGAACACGCCGAGCGCCATCGCAAATACCGCGCCCCAGGCCGGTTCGCGGGGGGCCGCCGTCGCGGCGACAGAGGAAATTCCGGGATTCATGCGTCGTTCCGTGTCGTTTAGGGAAAATACCGATGACGGCGTATCGTAAGGAACCACGGCAGGACGGTCTATGACATACAATCCGCTCTTGTTGATCGATCGTCCGAATCTCGCCATGTCCGAGCCCTTGTCTTCCCCCGCGTCCGACGTACACGACCTCGTCAGCGAACTGCTGCTGGGGATGCGCCTGAGCGGCGTCCAGTACCGCCGCATCCAGGTGGCGCGGCCGTTCGGGCTGAGTTTCGGCGATGCGCCGGGCCGCGCGCAGTTCCATTTCGTCGGGCGCGGGCCCGTGCTGCTGCGCGACGCGAACGGCGAGACGATGCGGCTCGAAGCCGGCGACGCGATCCTGCTGCCGCACGGCGGCATGCACGCGCTGGTCTCCGACCCCGATGCGCCGTGCCGCGAGATCAACGGCTTCGAGGTCGCGAAGATCTGCGATACGGTCGCGTCGGTGGCATCGGCGGGCGCGTCGCCGGCAAGCTGCGCGACGACCGAGCCGGGTGCCGGCGACGCGCTGATCTTCAGCGCGTGCATGGAGCTCGATCTCGGCGGCATGCAGCCGCTCGTCGGCACGATGCCCGAGTTCATGCACGTCGGCACGCTGCTCGCGCGCTACCCGGAAATCCGCCCGATGCTCGATGCGATGGAGCGCGAATCCTGCTCGGCGCGCGCGGGCTTCGCCGGCATCCTCGCGCGGCTCGCGGACGTGGTCGCGGCGTTCATCGTGCGCGGCTGGGTCGAATGCGGCTGCGGCGACGCGACGGGCTGGGTGCAGGCGCTGCGCGAACCGAAGCTCGGCCGCGCGATCGTCGCGCTGCATCGCGATCCGGGCCGCAACTGGAGCGTGGCGGAACTCGCCACCGAAGCGGGCGTGTCACGTTCGGTGTTCGCCGAACGCTTTCTCGCGGCCACCGGGATGACGCCCGTGCGCTACCTGACCGAGCTGCGGATGCGGTTCGCCGCGCAATGGATCACGCGCGACCACGAGACGATCGAGGCCGTCGCGTACCGGCTCGGCTACGGCTCGCTCGCCGCGTTCAGCCGTGCGTTCAAGCGCGTGGTGGGCAAGCCGCCGGGCGCCGTGCGCGCGGACGGCGAGGCGCGCGTCGAAGCGTAAGGCGCGACGTGTCATGCGCCATGTATCGCGCGTGATGCCGGCCGCGGCCGCCGGCAGCAGCCAGCCGTCGCCCGAATCGCCGCCACGCGTGATTGCCGCGCTCAGCCGCTGCGCGCTTCCAGCCTGTCGACCAGCGCCGTCGCGCACTGCACGGCCAGCGCCGCGCACTGCTCCGCATCCACCACCGCGCCGCCGGCAACGGTGCCTTGCACGATCCGGCCCAGCAATTCCTTCGAGAGATCGGCGATCTCGTGATCCCGTTCCGTCATGATGTCCCTCCTGCGCGTTGACCGATGGTCTCCACGCGCTCACATCCCCTGCCCGATCGACGTTCAGCGCCCTTTCGCCCGCACGACGATCTGCGCCTGCGTGTCGCGCTCGATGCGTTCGAGCGACGCGCGCAACGCCGTGAATTCATCCGGCGTACACACCTGGCGGCCGAAATCCGCCGTCATCCGCCGCGAGACCTGCACGACATGCGCGACCGCATCGAATACGTAATGCGACGTGAAGTCGACGAAGCGGTCGTGCACCGCCGTATCGGCCGGCAGGTCGGTCACCGCGACGTCGGCCGGCAGCGCGATCTGGCCGGTCTCGTCGAACGTGCCGCCGATACAGCCCCACGGCTGCGTGCGCACGGGTTCGGCCAGCCAGCTCTCGACCTGCGTCGCGATGCCGCCCGTCAGGCTCGACAGCGCGGGCAACGCGGTCGTGCCATCGGGCCATACGAAATGATCGAGCGTGCCGGAGAGCGTCACGTCGAACGGCCCGTCGGTCACGCGCCGGTCGCTGGTCGACAGTTGCGCGCGGCCGCGCAAGCCGCTTTGCCGCAGACGGTTGTTCGCGAGCTGGACGATGGCATCGGGTGTCGCGCGGCGAAACAGGTTGCGTTCGAGTTCGGCCGTCCAGCCGTCATCCTCGATGTACGCGTGAAACTGCGCAGCGCCCGGCCCGGCCGCATCGATTTCGACGCGCGCGACGCGGCCGCGCGGCTGCGTGGCCGGGGTGCGCGACAGCACGCCCGAATCGACGAGCAGCGCGGGGCGATCCATCACGATGGGCGGCAGATAGCCGAACGCGATGCCGGACGTCGTCGTATCCGCAAAGCGGGCGAGGTCGGGCAGCCACGTGATCGCGTGATTGATCGCCCCGCCGCCGTAACCGGGCACCGACGGCAGCGTGTAGACGGACCCGAGGTTGATCAGCACCGGTTCGCTGCGGATGCCGACCGCCGCGAGCAGCGCACCGAACAGCGCGACATGATCCTTGCAGTCGCCGTAGCGGTTGCGCAGGATGTCGGTGACGCGATGCGGCGCGGCAGCCGTTTCGCCGAGAAACAGCCCGACGTAGCGCACGTTCGCCTGCACCCAGTCGTACAGGATGCGCGCCTTGTCGCGCGGATCGGCGGCGCCCGCGGTCAGCGTGCGCGCCAGTTGCGTCACGGCCGGATCGTCCGTGCCCGGATCGACGGCCGCGTTGCGGTAGCGCGCAGCGAACGCCGCATAGTCGGGCAGCGTCGACACGACGAGCCGGTCGCCGTAGGTCGCGTAACCGACCGCGCCGTTCTCGATGCGGTCGTACGGGCCGTGCCGGTAGTCGAACTCGTAGCGCGTGCGGCCGTTCGCCGTGACCGGCGGCAGCGCGACGTAGCCGCGCGCATCCGCGTACAGCGGCATGTCGGCCGGCAGGTCGAAGATCAGCCGCTGGTTGTCGACCGGCTCGCGCGACGGCTCCACGGTGTAGCCGAAGTAGCCGCGGTTGACGGGCTTCGTGCGGGTCTTGCGGAACGCCACGCGCGTGCTCGACCCGGCTTCGACGCCGGGAAACACGACGGTGCGCAACAGCCCGTCCTGGAACGTCGGCGCACCGGCCGAGCGCGGTTCCTGCACGTCGCGGATGCCGTCCACGCCGACCGGATGCGCGACACCGTCGCGGTCGATCGTCTCGGCCGCGAGCAGGTCCACCTTCTCGAGATTCTTGTCGAACCACACGTAGCGCTGCGCGACGGCATCGATGCCGTTCGCGTTGTTCGCGCGCAGCGTCGAATCGTCGTACTCGTCGAGCGAACCGTCGTGCTGGATCACGAATTCATGGACGTCGCTGACGAGCGTGACGGGCGCCGTGCCGGCCGTGTCTTGCGGCGCGTCGGCGGCCAGGTTCGCGCCCGGGCTCGCACCGGCCGCATGCGATGCGCCGAGCGCAACGGCACATGCCAACATCCAGCCGGCCAGGCCGACAGAAAAGCGCACCACATCGCACCTCGTCGCGGTTCGGAAAACGCGGCCGCGCGGCGGGCAAGGTCACGCGCGCGGCCCTCGTGCTGGCCAGTGTGGGCGACGCGTCCGCACGCGTCAAGCCGGCGCAGGCCGACCTACAATGAGTCATCGATGTGTCATCGCGCGCGGCCGGGAGGCACCATGGAAAGCGCAATCGTGGAAGGCGTCGTCCTGCTGGCATTCGCCGCACTCGCCGCGCTGTTCTTCTTCAAGCGACCGGGGCGCGACCGCGCGCGAGCCAGATTCCATCATCCGCTGCTGCGGCGGCCGAACCGTCCGCATCGGCATCATCGGCCCTGACGGCCGCCAAGGGGCAGTCGCCGGCGGCGCTTGCCGCGTCGCGTCCACGCGGGTGTGCAACGCGGCTGCCCGTCCCGCTGACCGACGTTCATCGGCAGCAGCACCGTCTGCTTGCCGTCGACGTGCAGGCACGCCTGCAACTCGACAGGCGTCTGGTTGTGCAGCCAGGCCGTGAGGCAATTCAAGCGACGGAAGATCAGCTTACTCGCGAAGCACACGATGTTCGAGTGCTCGTCGAGCGTCGACGACGCGAGGTTCATGAATTCGGCGACGGGGTTCGTGCCGAACGCGATCCGGTAGTCGGCCGCGATGCCGCTGCGACGGCAATGCGCGACATCGTTGCCGAGCTTCGGTGATCGCGTGACGCAGCCGTTCGAGATGTTCGTGCCCGTCGTATGCCTTCGCATCGACCTCGCCGACCGCGAGGAAGATCACGTTGCGGAAGTGCCCGGGAAACAGCCGGTAACCCACAGCAGCACGCGCATGCTCGCGCCGCGATGCTTGCCGACCAGCAGCACGGCCGGTGGTTGCGACGGATCGGGCCTGCCCGGCGCGGTCGCCTCGTCGACTTCGGGCGGCTTGCCCGAGAACAGTTCGTCCTCCTTGGCGAGCTGCGTGCGCGTATACGCGTAGCGGCGGTTGATCGTGAAGCACAGCGCGATCACCGCGCTCGTCGCGAGCAGCGACGTCGCGACGCAGTAGCCGCCGCCCGTCGGAAACAGCGCGATCACCTGGTCGCAGCCGAGCGAGATGATGAACACGATGACCGCCGTCGCGAGTGCGAGGAACAATGCGAGCGGCGTGCAGTGCGCCAGCGCGAGGAATGCCTCCTCCGAGCCGTAGCACGACGACGACAGGCCGTCGGCGCCGAGCCCGCCCCAGGCCGGCAGCGGCGTCACGGCGATCGCATGCCGCGTGCGCGGATCGAGGGGGGCGAGCGGCCTGCCGACGAGCAATTGCCGCACCTTCCGGAAGGCGGTCATGGTCCCCTCCCGGAACGCCCGGTGCCACGCGCTGCGTGATCCTTCAAGACTGATCGACGCACTGGTGCGGCGCCAGTCCACATCTTCCACAGGGGCCCCCCGGCGGCCCGGCACCGCTTTCGGCGTGTAAACGAACGACGCCGGCAGCCACGCGCCGGATCGTCCACCTGCACGCACTCGCGCAACACGACGAACCTGCCCCGGCGACCTTCACGGCGATCTTGCCGGCCGCCTTCCCGCGCCAGCCGGCCCCACACGTCGTACCGCCCGATACCGGCCCGCCCCGCTCGCCGCCACTTTCCCCGCACGCCCCGGCGCGACCGGCACCTGCGTCCTGTTCGTGCGTTGTTCCCCGCAATTCGACTTTTGTGCGCGCGCAACAATGGCGATGCCTCGCGCCCGGCGCCCTGCGGGAAACCCGTCTCCCGCTCGGCACCGGGCGCGACGGTCTTCAAAAACCACATCTCTCGAGGACATACCATGCAACTCCAATCCCATCCCGCGTGCCGCCCGTTTTATGAAGCCGGCGAACTCACGCAACTGACTGCCTTTTACGAAGAAGGACGCAATGTCATGTGGATGATGCTGCGATCGGAGCCGCGGCCGTGCTTCAACCAGCAACTCGTAACCGACATCATCCATCTCGCACGCGTCGCACGCGACTCGGGCCTGCCGTTCGACTTCTGGGTGACGGGCTCGCTCGTCCCCGAGCTGTTCAACGTCGGCGGCGACCTGAGCTTCTTCGTCGACGCGATCCGCAGCGGCAAGCGCGACCTGCTGATGGCCTACGCGCGCTCGTGCATCGACGGCGTGTACGAGATCTACACGGGCTTCGGCACCGGGGCGATCTCGATCGCGATGGTCGAGGGCAGCGCGCTCGGCGGCGGCTTCGAGGCCGCGCTCGCGCATCACTACGTGCTCGCGCAGAAGGGCGTGAAGCTCGGGTTCCCCGAGATCGCGTTCAACCTGTTCCCGGGCATGGGCGGCTATTCGCTCGTCGCGCGCAAGGCCGATCGGGGCCTCGCGGAGCAGCTGATCGCGACCGGCGAAGCGCACGCATCCGAGTGGTACGAGGATCGCGGCCTGATCGACCAGACGTTCGACGCGGGTGACGCGTATCTCGCGACGCGTACCTTCATCGACGTGACGAAGCCGAAGCTGAACGGCGTGCGCGCGATGCTGCGCGCACGCGAGCGGGTGTTCCAGCTGTCGCGCTCCGAGCTGATGGACATCACGGAAGCATGGGTGCATGCGGCGTTCACGATCGAGCCGAAGGATCTCGCGTACATGGAACGCCTCGTGATGCTGCAGAACCGGCGCGTGTCGAAGCTGCGCACGGTGTAGTGCGACGGGCGCCGCTTGCGGGCGGCGCCCTTTCATGAACGGAGCTCAGGCGATCAGCCTGAGCTTTCTCGTCTCCGCGAGCCACGCCTCGAATGCCTGTGCCGGCATCGGGCGCGCGTAGTAGTAGCCCTGCGCGTGATCGACGTCGAGCTGCTTGAGGAATTCGGCTTCCGCATGCGTTTCGACACCTTCGGCGATCACCACGAAATTCAGCGCCTTCGCGAGCGACACGACCGAGCGCACCAGCGCCTGCGAGCGCGGATTGCGGTCGATGGCCGTGATGAAGCTGCGGTCGAGCTTGATCGCGTCGAGCGGCAGGCGCGACAACTGCGACAGCGACGAATAGCCGGTGCCGAAATCGTCGAGATGGATCTCCGCGCCGAGCTGGCGGAACTGCCGCATCAGCCCGTTGGCCGCATCCTCGTCCTCGATGAAGCAGCTCTCGGTCAGTTCGATGTCGAGCAGGCCGGGCTTCAGCCCCGCGGCGTCGAGGATCGACGCCATCTGGTGCACGATGTTCATGTCCTGCAACTGCCGCGCGGACACGTTCACCGCGATCCGGATACCGAGCCCCTTCGCCTTCCACGCGGCGGCCTGCGCGGCCGCGGTGCGCATCACCCAGCGCCCGAGCGGCGCGATCAGGCCCGACTCCTCCGCGAAGCGGATGAATTCGATCGGCGCGACGAGCCCGCGATCGGGCGACTGCCAGCGGATCAGCGCCTCGACGCCATGCACGTCGCCGGTCGCGATATCGACGACCGGCTGGTAGTGCAGCACGAACTGCTCCTCTTCGAGCGCCTTGCGCAGGTTCGTGTCGAGCCACATGTACTTCGCGACCTTCTGGTTCATCTCCAGCGAGAACACGCGGTACGTATGCTTGCCCTCTTCCTTCGCGACGTACATCGCGGTATCCGCGCTGCGGATCAGCGTCTCGAGCGAGTCGCCGTGCTGCGGATGCATCGCGATGCCGATCGAGCAGCTCGTGTAGACCTCCATCAGCCCGAGATGGATCGGCGTGCGCAGCCGCTCGAGAATGATCTGCGCGGTCGCTTCGAGCAGCGGCCGCGTGCCGTGCTCGAACAGCACGAGGAATTCGTCGCCGCCGAGCCGCGCGAGCGTCGCGCCGGACGGCAGGCAGCCGCTGATGATCGCCGACACGTCCTGCAGCAGCCGGTCGCCGGTGATGTGCCCGTAGTGATCGTTGACGCGCTTGAAGTTGTCGAGATCGAGGAACAGGATGCCGACCTGCCCGCGCGTCGCGGCGGTTTCGGCGGCGATCGCCGCGTGGATGCGCTCGCTGATCGCATGGCGGTTCGGCAGCCCGGTGAGCACGTCGGTGTTCGCGAGTTCGGTGAGCCGCTGCTGCGCGCTGCGCTCCTCGGTGATGTCGATGCCCGAGCAGATCAGGAACTGCTCGTCGACCCCGCTGCCGCTCTGGACGAACTTGTTGCGGAACTGGAACAGGCGCGGCCCGTTGACCGTATTGATGTAGCGCTCGACCGCGAACGACTGGTTGCTCGCGAAAAAGCCGGTGATGTTGCTGCGCGACTGCGCGCCCTGCTCCGGGCTCATGAACAGCTCGAACGCGCTGCGGCCGATCACGTCGACCTCGCGCTTGCCCGTCACTTCCTCGCACAGGCGGTTGAAGCGCTGCACCATCCCGTTGCGGTCGAGGATCACGACGAGCGAGTTCACCTCCGACACGACCTGCTCGGCGAACGCGAGCCCGTGCGCGAGATCGATCGCGACGGACTCGGCATCGGAATAGGCGGAGGCGGTGCCGGCCCAGTTGCTCGTGTCGACCTTCCGGCCGACGAGATGGAGCCTGACCGGTTCGCCGAACAGCGCGATGTCGAGCACGAGGTGCGACGTGACGCCGGTCAGCGCGCGGATGCTCGCGGCCTGTTCGGCCGTCAGCGCGACGGCGACGTTGGTCAGCCCGCGGACGGCCGCCAGTTCGAGTGCATTGCTGTCGCTGCCGAGACGCCAGCAGGGGCTGCGCGTACCGACGTGCGCCTCGAGCACCGCGCTATCGTTTTCGTCATCCATGGAGACGCCCCGATCCAGAAAAAACGCACAGTGTAGACGGAGGCGAGTCGGCCGACTGCCCTTCCGGGCCGCGCAGCGCGCGCTCCCGGAAGGGCAACCGTGGTTGCCGTGATGATGGGCCTCGTCCCGTACTTGTTTCCAGCTAATGCGACCCGGCGTTCGCGCATGATGCGCGCAGGTTGTGCCTAACGAATGATGAGAGCCATCTTATCAAATGACGATCGAGAATGGCACTCACATTTAGAGCGGAGTGTCAAGGAATTGGGACTCGATTGGCAAGCCGGATTTTTCATGATTGGCAGCCTGCCTGAACGCGGGTGCGACGGTGCGCAACGAGTCTGGCGCGACAGGCTGAACGCCCCACCGGGCGGGCGTTTGCGGCCGATTTCGGAATACGGGGACAGCGATGCGGCGGGATCGTGGCGACAGGGTCGGATCGCGTTCCTGCGATCCGGTTTCCCGTATTTTTTGATTCCGTTCGGGCATTAATGCACGGCTTTATTCCACAGTCCGTTGCAATGTTATCCGCGCGCCGGCGCGGGGTTCCCGCGCCGGTCGCCCACGCCGGTCGCCCACGCCGGTCGCCCGGCTCAGCCCGCC
>NZ_QOBB01000248.1:0-9772 GCF_024704855.1 Burkholderia sp. HAN2018
GCTGCATCGCGGCGTCGCTGCTGCTCGCCGGCGCGGCCACGCAGGCGCTGGCCGCGCCCGCCGGCAAGACGCTCGTGTATTGCACCGAAGGCAGCCCGGCCGGCTTCGATCCGGGCCAGCACACGACGAGCACCGATTTCGACGCGAGCACGTTCACGATCTACAACGGGCTCGTGCAGTTCAAGCGCGGCACGCTCGATCTCGAACCGTCGCTCGCGACGAGCTGGGACGTGTCGCCCGACCAGCGCACGATCACGTTCCATTTGCGGCGCGGCGTGAAGTTCCAGACGACCGCGTGGTTCAAGCCGACGCGGCCGTTCCAGGCCGACGATGTCGTGTTCACGTTCCGCCGGATGCTCGATCGGGACGATCCGTTCCGCAAGGCCTATCCGGTCAGCTTCCCGTATTTCAGCGACCTCGGTTTCGACCGCAACATCGAACGCATCGACAAGGTCGACGACTACACGGTGCGCTTCGTGCTGAAGACGCCCGACGTCGTGTTCGTGCGCAATCTCGCGATGGCGTTCGCGTCGATCCTGTCGGCCGAGTACGCGTCGCAGCTCGCGGCGCGTCACCGCGAGGCCGACATCAACCAGTTCCCGGTCGGCACGGGGCCGTTCCTGCTGCGCACGTACCAGAAAGACGCGCTGATCCGCTACGACGCGAATCCGGACTACTGGAAGCCGGACGACGTGAAGCTCGCCCATCTCGTGTTCGCGATCACGCCCGATCCGGCCGCGCGCCTGCAGAAGCTGGTGTCCGGCGAGTGCCAGGTGTCGGTGTTCCCGCGGCCGGCCGACCTCGACACGGTGCGGCGCGACCCGAAGCTGTCGTTGTTCTCGGGGATGGGTTTCAACGTCGGCTTCGTCGCGTACAACACGCAGCATGCGCCGCTCGATCGCGTCGACGTGCGGCGCGCGCTCGACATCGCGATCGACAAGTCGGCGATCGTGAAGACCGTGTTCAACGGCGACGCGAAGATCGCGACGAACCCGATGCCGCCCGCGCAATGGTCGTACAACCCGCGCCTGAAGGATGCGCCGCGCGATCCGGCGGCCGCGAAGGCGCTGCTCGCGCAGGCCGGTTTCCCGAACGGCTTCGACCTCACGCTGTGGGCGATGCCCGTGCAGCGCCCGTACAACCCGAATGCGCAGCTGATGGCGCAGTTGATCCAGCAGGACTGGGCGAAGATCGGCGTGCGCGCGAAGATCGTCAGCTACGAATGGGGCGAATACAACCGCCGCGCGAAGCTCGAAGGGCAGCACGACGCGATCCTGTACGGCTGGTCGGGCGACAACGGCGATCCCGACAACTGGCTCGGCACGCTGCTCGGTTGCGACGCGGTGCACGGCAGCAATCTCGCGAAATGGTGCAACCAGGATTTCGAACGGCTGGTGGACGCCGCGCGTTCCAATGCGGACGTCGCGAAACGCACGGCGCTGTACGAACAGGCGCAGGTCGTGTTCAAGGACCAGGTGCCGTTCACGCCGATCGCGACGTCGATCGTGTCGCTGCCCGTGTCCAAGCGCGTGCACGGGCTGACGTTCTCGCCGCTCGGCGGGCACCGTTTCGACGGGGTCTGGCTGGATTGACGGACGGGCCGCGCACGCGCGCGGCCCGCGCATTCATCGGCGTGACGTGACGAAAGTGACGGAAAGGCCGGCGCGACGCGGTGCGCCGGCTGCCGCCGGTTCAGTTGAGCGCGACCGCCGCCGCGGCCTCGACCGGCGAGCCTTCGAGCGCGACCGACGGCCGGCCGTTGGGGCCGACCGGCACGTCGCCGGTGAGCGTCGTGCGATAGAGCTGGCGGTCGAAGTCGAGATCGAAGATGTCGACCGGCGCGAGGTGGGCGGTCGCGCGGTTGTCCCAGAACGCGATGCTGCGCGGCTCCCACTTGAAGCGGATCGTGAATTCAGGCCGCGTCACGTGTTCCCACAGCAGTTCGAGCAGGGCCTGGCTCTCGCGCGGCGTCAGCCCGACGATCGATTTCAGGAAGCTCGGGCTCACGTACAGTGCGCGTTCGCCGGTCTCCGGGTGCACGCGCACGAGCGGATGCTCGGTCACGAGCGGGCGGCGTTCGACCGCGTCGTCGAACGCATCGGTTGCGCGCGCGCCGGCCGGCGGCGTGAAGCGATGAATGCCGCGCAGGCCGTCGACGAAGCCGCGCAGCGGCGCGGACAGCGTTTCGTACGCGCGCACGAGGTTGGTCCAGTGCGTGTCGCCGCCGTAAGGCGGGATCGTCACGCCGCGCAGGATCGACGCCCACGGCGGGTTCACGGCGGCGGTCACGTCGGTGTGCCAGCCGGTCCACGGCCGGCGCACCGGTTCGCCTTCGAAGCGGGTGGCCTTGCGGTGTTTCGCGATCGAATACACGGCGGGATGCCCGTCGACGTGCCCGAACACCGGGTGGCCGACCGTCGGCTCGCCGAACTGCGCGGAGAACGCGACGTGCTGCTCGTGCGTGAGGAACTGCTCGCGGAAGAAGATGACGCGCCATTTCAGCAGCGCGGCGCGAATCGCCGAGATCTGCGGCGTGGTCAACGGTTGCGTGAGGTCGACGCCGCGTATTTCCGCACCGATATGGGCGGACAACGGGATCACGTCGATCGGCTCGGCGGCGGGTTCGAGTAAGGCGCTCATGCGACGCTCCTGGCGGAAGTGAACGGGGTGCGGGGCCGACATCGTTGCGCGTGCGTGCGTCGGTCCGGTGGCGGGAAGGGCATGGTCGGGTGTCCGGTGGCGGAGGAGGCAGGTGCGGCGGCGCGCACGGAACGGCGCCGCCGCGTGACGCGGGCGTTATTGCAGCGTCGCGCCCGGCCCCTTCAGCACGACGCTCCGGCGGCCGTCGATGCCGACCGGCACGTCGCCGTGCACGGTCGCGCGGCGCACGACACGGCGCGCATCGCCGTAGTCGTTGATCGCGTAGTGCTGCGTCGCGCGGTTGTCCCAGATCGCGACGTCGCCTTCCTGCCAGTTCCAGCGCACGGTGTTCTCGAGACGCGTCACATGCTCGTGGAATACCTGCAGCAGGTGCGCGGAATCCTGCGCCGACAGCCCCTTGAGCCGCTGCACGAAATGCCCGAGCACGAGCGTACGTTCGCCGGTTTCCGGATGGACGCGCACGACCGGGTGCTCGGTTTCGTAGACGGTCGACGTGAACACTTCGCGGTAGCGCTTCAGTTGCGCAGCGTCGGCGTGCACGTGCGTCGACGCGTAGTCGTACGCGTTCGTATGCAGTGCCCACAGCGTGTCGGCGAGCGCGCGCAGCGGGTCGGGCAGGTTCGCGTAGGCGGCGGCCGTGTTGGCCCACACGGTATCGCCGCCGAACGGCGGAATCACGACCGCGCGCAGGATCGAGACCTTCGGGTACGCATCGACGAACGTCACGTCGGTGTGCCACGAATTGGCGCGCGCGCCGTGTGCGGAATCGAGTTCGAGCAGGTGCGCGCTGCCGTCGACGGACGGCACGGTCGGGTGGGCGACGGTCTCGCCGAAGCGGCGTGCGAACGCTTCCTGCGCGGTGTCGTCGAGGTGGTGCTGGCCACGGAAGAACAGCACCTTGTGGCGCAGCAGCGCGGCCTGGATCGCGTCGAACGTCGCGTCGTCGAGCGTGCCCGACAGCCGCACGCCGGCGATCTCGGCGCCGATCCGGCCGGCGACCTGGCGAAGCTGGAGCGGGGTGGCGGCCGTGCGCGGCGCGGCGTGCGAAGCATGCGAAGACGGGTGAGCGGCGTGCTGGACTTCGGACATCGGGAGTCTCCTGGAGTCGGGTCGGTCGAGTCTCCATTCAAGCAGGGACCGTGCGCAACCGGAACCGATGAATCGTCACAACCTTAGCGTGCGCGCGGCGATGATCGATATGCGTCGTCGTGCTGAGCAAATCGGAGCGCCATGCGTGCTACCACGCAAGCCGCCATTCGCCGATCCGGTGCGGGCGCGGCGGGTCGATACGCTTGCCGCGCGGGTGATCGTCGCCCGGCGGTTCGCCGTCGTCGAAACCGGCGAGCACGGTGTCGCGCAGCCGCGCGAATTCCGGTGAATCGCGCCGGCGCGGGCGCGGCAGCGCGACGTCGACGATGCGCTCGATGCGGCCCGGGCGCGGCGCCATCGTCACGACACGGTCGCCGAGATACACGGCTTCGTCGACGTCGTGCGTGACGAGGATCATCGTGATGCGCTCCTGTTCCCAGATGCGCAGCAGCTCGTTCTGCATCCGCGCGCGCGTCTGCGCGTCGAGCGCGCCGAACGGCTCGTCGAGCAGCAGCACGCGCGGGCGGTTCACGAGGCCGCGTGCGATCGCGACGCGCTGCGCCATCCCGCCCGACAACTGGTTCGGATACGCATGCTCGAAGCCGTTCAGCCCGACGAGCGCGACGTGATCGGCGACCGCGCGGCGCTTCTCGGCCGCGTCGAGCGGCGCGTTGCGCAGCGCGGCCTCGATGTTCTGCGCGACGGTCAGCCACGGGAACAGCCGGTGATCCTGGAACACGATCCCGCGTTGCAGCGACGTGTCGCGTACGCGCTCGGCGCCGGCACGGATCTCGCCCGCGTAATCGGTGTCGAGCCCGGCGATCAGGCGCAGCAGCGTCGACTTGCCGCAGCCGCTCGCGCCGACGATCGTGACGAACTCGCCGGCGCGCACGTGCAGCGACACGTCGTCGAGCACGGCGAGCGCGGCGCCGCGTTGCGCGTAGTGCTTGCTCACGTGGAGGATGTCGAGCGAATCGGAGGCGAGGGTCGTCATGGCGGGTCCGAGGAAGGGGGAAAGGAAGGGCGATCAGCGCGGCAGGTCGCCGCGCCGGGCCAGCACCTTGCGCTCGATCGCGCGTGCGACCGCGTTCAGGGCCCAGCCAGTCACGCCGACGACGATGATCCCGAACAGCACGAGATCCATCCGGAACTGCTCGCTGCCGTCGATCAGCGTGTTGCCGATCCCGCTGCCGGCGACCAGCAGGTATTCGGCGCCGAGCGTCGCGAGCCACGAATAGATCAGGCCGAGATACAGCCCGGTGAAGATCGACGGCAGCGCGGCCGGCAGGATCACGTGGCGCACGAGCTGGAGCCGCGAGTAGCGCAGCGCGCGGGCGACGTCGACATACGCGCGCGGCACCGCATGAATGCCGTCGCAGGTGTGCGCGGCAACGGGCAGCAGCGCGGCGAGCGACAGGAACACGACCTTGGCGACGTCGCCGAGGCCGAACCATACGGAAATCAGCGGAATCCACGCGAACAGCGAGATCTGCTTGAACGTGTCGAAGCTCGGGCCGACCATCCGCGCGGCGATGCGCGACAACCCGAGCGCGGTGCCGAGCAGCAGCCCGCCGGCCGCGCCGATCGCGAAACCGCAGGCTTCGCGCGCAAGCGACGCGGACAGCGCGCGGCCGAGCGCGCCGCTCGTGGCTTGCGCCCATGCGGTGCGCAACACGTCGGCCGGGCCGACGAGCAGCCCGCTGTTTACGAGGTGCGCGGACGCGATGGCCCACCACAGCGCGAACGCGACGAGCGGCAGGACGAAGCCGCGCCAGTCGGGCGCACGCAGGCGGCGGGCGGCCGTGGCGGCCGGCGGTGCGGCGTCCGGCGAAGCGGAATGCGTCACGGGAGAATCTCCTTCGGTTGCGCGGGCAGTGCGGGCATCGTGTGTGGCTCAGCCCCGGAAGGCGGACGGCACGCCGCGGCGCAGGCGCGCCTCGAGCGCGTCGAGCAGCCGGTTGATCAGCAGGCCGACCGCCCCGACGACAATCACGGCGGCCATCACGAGATCGAGCTGGAACAGCTGCCGCCCGTACACGATCAGGTAGCCGAGCCCTTCGGACGATGCGACGAGCTCCACGACGACGAGCGCGAGCCACGACTTCGTGAACGCGAGCCGCACGCCGGTCGCGAGCGTCGGGATCGCGGCGGGCAGCACGACGTGCACGATGCGCTGGCGGCGCGTGTAGCCGAATACGCGCGCGACTTCGTCGAGCGCGGGCGGGGTCTGGCGAAACCCTTGCAGCGTGCTCAGCGTGACGGGAACGAGCGCCGCATGCGCGATCAGCAGGTACTTGAGCGGTTCGCCGACGCCGACGAGCAGCAGCAGGAACGGCAGCCAGCCGAGCACCGGAATCTGCACGAGCGCGTTGAAGCTCGGCAGCACGTAGGCTTCCAGCGTGCGCGACAGGCCGAGCGCGACGCCGGTCGCGAAGCCGAGCAGCGTGCCGGCGGCGAACCCGACCAGCACGCGTTGCAGGCTGATCAGCGTGTGGCGCACGAGATCGCCGCTCGTCGCGAGATCCGCGAGCGCGTCGAACACGCGTTCCGGCGGCGGCAGGATCTGCGGCGCGATCCAGCCGCGCGCGCTGCCGACGCTCCACAGCGCGAACAGCAGCGCGGGCAGCAGCCACGGCGCGAGCCGCCACGACCACCGTTTCACGTGTGCCGCCGGGTGCGGCTGCGCGGTGAGCGCGGCGGGCGGGCGAGTGTCGGATGACGGGACGGAAAACGCGGTGTCGCTCATCGGGAAAGTCCGGGTCAGGAAAGGGGCTTGCCGGCCGCGTCGTATCGTTGCCAGTAGTTTTCGAGCTTCAGCGTGCGCAGCGCGTTGTCGAGATACTTCGGCTCGAACCAGCCGTCGACGTCGACCGGCTGGCGAATCAGTTTCAATGCGAGCGCATCCTGCGCGACGGACTTGTAGCGCGCGACGAAGAACGGATCGATCAGCGGCGACAACCGGTCCTTCAGGCGCTGGTTCGCGTAGTCGGCCTGCCACGACGAAACCGGCACGCCACTCTTCGCCCACAGCTTGAACAGCGCGTCGCGGTTCGCCTCGTCGGACGACCATTGCGCGCTCTTCACGATCGCGGTGACGACACGCTGCACGATGTCCGGATGCGCGCGGTCGAAATCGTCGAGCACGAGCAGGTGCGTCTGGCGCGTGAACTGCGGGCCGTCGTTCTGCGATTCGTAGATGATCTTCGCGAGCCCCGCGTCGCGCAGCTTGTACAGCTGGTAGTCGCCCACCGACGCGTCGATGCCTTTCGACGCGAGCGCGGCGAGCGAGCTCGCGGCATCGAGGTTGATCACGCGTAGGTCGCGTTCGCCGAGGCCGTTTTTCGCGAGTGCGTTGTCGGCGACGAGCTGCAGGTTGGTGCCGCGGAAGATCGACACGCGGCGGTCCTTCAGGTCCTTGATCGAGCGGATCGTGGAGTCGGGCGGCACCGCGATCTTGACGCCCGAGCGCACGCTCGCGGCGAGCAGCAGGCGCGTCTTGATTCCGTTCGCACGCGCGAGCACGGCGGGCAGGTCGCCCTGGTACGCGAAGTCGAGCGCCTTGTTGGCGATCGCCTCGTTGACGGCAGGCCCCGCGCCCTTGAAGAACAGCCATTCCACCTTGATGCCGTCTGCCGCGAACTCCTTTTCGACCTGTTGCTGCAACTGAGCGGTGGCGGGGCTCGAGCCGCCGAACGTCGGCGGATCGCCGGCGCCCTGCTGGGCGACGCCGATGCGGATGGTGGCGGGCTTGTCGGCGTGCGCGGCGGCGGCCGGCAACGCAATGAGGGACGCAATGAGCAGCGATCGCAGCAGGCGCAGTGGAAGCATGAATCGACGGGTCCGGAACGTTGAGGAACAAGGCCGGGCCGCAGCCCGTCGGGGCATTCTCGATGACGTGCCGGGGCCGGACAAGAAACGATTTGAACTATGCTTATCGCCGCCTTGCGGGTTGCCGCGCCGCGCGCTCCGTTCTTTGCGGCGGAGAACCGCATTCACATGTATTGGAGATTCATTCAGGATTCCCATCATGTCGATTGCGGCCGGATGCCGAATCGGGCAATCGTCGATTTGAAAATCGCAATGGAGACGTGGGTGGATTCGCGTAAGGATCGCTGGACGAATCCGGGCGGAAAGATGGAGGCAGCTAATCGGGGAAATGCGAAGCGGGCCGGTCAATTTTGCCGGGAAGTCAGGCCGGATAAGGAGAAGCGAGCCGCTGTCGATCGATCCGGCATGCCGATAAATCGAATGGAAACGGTTCGGCGGCCGGCCGGAAAATCATGCGCCGCAACAGTGGCAATGCCTGTTCCGATACGTGAACCATGCGAAATGCCGCGAGAAAAATGAAGGAAAATGAGCGATATGGCATTCATCGTTTCAGCATGAAATCCATAAATGCACTCCGACGCCAAATCATTTGAATTCGCCTGAAAAATTGTCTATACCCTAGACGAATCAGCGTGGTTGCATCGTGCGGGAAGACCGCACCATGGATGCGGGCATGCAACGGTCGAAGTCATCGTTGCGCGCCGCGTGTTGTCGTGATCGAGAGTATTCCGGGGGATGCGAACGACCCAGTGCCAGGGTCGCCCGCACGCATCGCAATGGGCGAAGGTCCTGCGCAACCGCCGGAGCAAGGGTGCGTCTTTGCGTTCAACGGTCGGTCACCGACCCGTTACACGGAGGTTGCCATGCTGCAATACGTCAAGTCCCTGCTGCGTGACGAACGCGGCGTCAGCTCGCTCGAATACGCAGTGCTGGCCGGCATCGTCGTGGTCGCGCTGGCGGCGGTCGGCGTGATCCTCAGCAGCAACACCGGCGGCTTGCCGAGCATATTCACGACGCTGATCAACAAGGTGACGAGCCTGATCTGATCCGCTGAACCCGCGCGCCACCGACGAACACCGGGATCCGCAGCGGTAGAACGTATCCGCGGCCGGTGCGTGTCGACGGACGCCTCTCCCATGCTCACGCTCGTGCAGTCGGTGGCCACGGTCTTGCTGGCTTCGCTCGCCGCGCAGGATCTGCGCGACCGGCGGCTGTCCAATCGCGTGGTGCTCGCGTTCGCGGCGCTGTATTTCGTCGCGGCGGCGCTCGCGCGCGACGGCTTCGCGCCGCTGGCCGGGCATGTCGCGATCGGCGCGGCGACGCTGCTGCTGTTCGGCGCGATGCGTCACGCGGGCTGGATCGGCGGCGGCGACGTCAAGCTCGCGGCGGCGGTATGCCTGTGGGCCGGCCCGGCACTGGTGTTTCCGGTGCTGGCGAGTGTCGGCGCGGGCGGTGCCCTGTGCGGCGTCGCGTTGCTGGTATCGCGGTCGCGGCGCGCCACGCCGGTGCACGCGATCGACGCGCGCGGCGTGCCGTACGGCGTGGCGCTCGCGCTCGGCGGCACGCTGGCCGTCTGGGCGTCGTTTCCACACACGGTTTCGCTTACCTAGCCCGGGGGACGCACGCCGCCATGCCCAAACCGCTGAGAATGGCCGTGCTCGTCGTTGCCGCCGGCATCGGTGCGTTCATCCTGCGCGAACTGTACGTCGCCGCGTCGACGCCGTCGGTGCCCGCCGAAACGGATCAGGCGCGCGTGCGGGTCGCCGCCGCCGACCTGCCGGAAGGGCTGCTGCTGCGCGACAACGATCTCGCGTGGAAGCGCATGCCGCGCGCGCAGGTGCCGGCCGGCGCGTTCGTCGAGTCGCAGCCGGGCGCGGACCTGAAGGGCGCGCTGCTGCGCAACCACGTGGGCGCGGGCGCGCCGATTCGCGTCGAGAACGTGATTCCGGCCGGCGCGCCGGATTTTCTCGCGGCCGCGCTGCAACCCGGCATGCGCGCGATCTCGGTGCCGGTCGACGACGTGTCGGGCAACGCGGGGCTGATCCAGCCGGGCGACTTCGTCGACGTGTTGCTGACGCAGCAGATCGGCGGCTCGGCGACGTCGCCGGGCACGTTCGAAGCGGAGACGGTGGTGCGGCGCGCGCGCGTGCTCGCGGTCGGTTCCGAATTCCAGCGCGCGAAGGCGCCCGCGAGC
>NZ_QOBB01000249.1:0-9746 GCF_024704855.1 Burkholderia sp. HAN2018
AAGCGCGCCGCTCGCCGCGCCGACCGACCCGCAGCCCGACAGCGTGGCCGCCGCCGCGCACAGCGCGCCGATGGCCGCGATACGGATCGCGACGCTCATTGCAGCGAGCCCCAGCGTTCGGTTGCCGGTTCCGCCGACGCCCATTTCCACACGGGGCCGTCGCGGCAGATCGTGGCGACGTAGAACGCCGATTGCGCGGCCTTGTCGGCTTTCGCGGGCGTGTCGACCGCGAACACGATTTCCTTGCAGTCGAGCGGGCCGATGCTGATCATCCGGCTGACCGTCACGCGGCCCTGTTCGTCGTCCTCGATCGGGAACGAGTGGTGCGTCGACCACGGCGCGACGCCGCCTACGTCGAGCGGGCCGGCCGCCTTCGCGATCTGTTCCTGTGTGTAACGGTGTGCGACGCGCTGCGAGTACTGGACGCCCGCACGCGCACCGGCGACGGCGCCGAGGCCGATGCCCGTCGCGACGGCGGCGTTGTTGGTGACCTTGGAGGCGATCGCGGCACCCGCGATACCGGCGCCGGCTGTCGCGCCCTCGCTGTACAGCGAGTTGCAGCCGGACAGCAGTGCGGCCGCGGCGATCGCGGCCAGCACGACGCGCGCCGGGATGGCCCGACGCGGCGATTCGAAACGAATGTTCATCCCTGAGTGCAAGTCCTGTCTGGGTGAGCGGCAACGCATGCGCGCCCTCATGCCGCGTCATTGTTTCGCAATTGTCATAGGAAAAATGCAAAGCTTTGACAAATCGCCGGACGGCATCCCGCGCGCGTACGCGCGGCGTTATTGTCGGACAGGTGGATCGTGAGGGGTCGAAACGTTACAAATTGAAGGTAATTGTTACTTTGGCGTGCAAGGAAGCGACCTAGACTTTTCAGTTATGGAATGTTTCTACGACGGCCTCGGGCCGCGCCGCACATGAGACACCCGGCCATGCGACGTTCGAAACGGTTTTCGCCCCGGCCGCCCGACACAGGGGCGGTTCGCCCGCATCCGCAGACCGACGCGCCATCGGCACCGCCTGCCGGCGCGCCCGGCGAGACGCCGTCCGACGGCGATCACAACCAGGGTGGTGCCCGCCCGGAAGGGCTCGACTATCAGCGGGATCTCGGTCAGGAGCAGGACGCCTGATGTCGTTGTCGTCGTATTCCGCCGCTGCCTTTCACACCTGCATTTCTCACGTCTGAATCGCCGCACGGCCGCCTTCGGGCAGCCGTGCCAGCCTTGGCGCGCGCCGCGCGCCAGCCCATCGAATCGAGGAGGGAAAGCCGCATGAGCAGATTGATCGTGGTATCGAACCGTGTCGCCGCCGGCGAGGACACGCGCCCGAGCGCCGGTGGCCTGGCGGTCGGCGTGATGGACGCGCTGAAGGAAACGGGCGGTGTCTGGTTCGGCTGGAACGGCGAGATCGTCGGCGCACCCGACACCGAGCCGGCGATCCAGCGCGATGGCAACGTGACCTATGCGACGGTCGGGCTGACCCGGCGCGACTACGACCAGTATTACCGCGGCTTCTCGAACGCGACGCTGTGGCCGGTGTTCCATTACCGCGGCGATCTCGCGCGCTTCGACCGCCAGGAGTACGCGGGCTATCTGCGCGTGAACGCGATGCTGGCGAAGCAGCTCGCCGCGTTGCTGCGTCCCGACGACCTGATCTGGGTGCACGACTATCACCTGCTGCCGTTCGCGCATTACCTGCGCGAGCTCGGCGTGAAGAATCCGATCGGCTTCTTCCTGCACATCCCGTTTCCGTCGCCCGACATGCTGCGTCTCGTGCCGCCGCACGAGGAGCTCGTGAAGTTCATGTGCGCGTACGACGTCGCGGGCTTCCAGACCGAGGCCGACAAGCAGGCGTTCACCGACTACATCGAGCGGCGCGGGATCGGCGCGGCGAGCGACGACGGGATGCTGCACGCGCACGGGCGTGTCGTGAAGGTCGCCGCCTATCCGATCGGCGTCTATCCCGACGCGATCGCGCAGGCGGCCGTCCAGTACGGCGCGCGCAAGCCGGTGAAGATGCTGCGCGAGGCGCTCGACGGCCGCAAGCTGGTGATGAGCGTCGACCGCCTCGATTATTCGAAGGGGCTCGTCGAGCGCTTCCAGGCGTTCGAGCGGATGCTCGCGAACGCGCCCGGCTGGCAGGGACGCGTGTCGCTCCTGCAGATCGCGCCGCCGACGCGTTCCGACGTGCAGACCTATCAGGACATTCGCGAAACGCTGGAAGGCGAGGCCGGCCGCATCAACGGCCGCTTCTCGCAGCTCGACTGGACGCCGATCCAGTACCTGAACCGCAAGTACGAGCGCAACCTGCTGATGGCGTTCTTCCGGATGTCGCAGGTCGGCTACGTGACGCCGTTGCGCGACGGGATGAACCTCGTCGCGAAGGAGTACGTGGCATCGCAGGATCCGGCCGATCCGGGCGTGCTCGTGCTGTCGGAGTTCGCGGGCGCGGCGGCCGAGCTGACCGGCGCGCTCCTCGTCAATCCGTACGACCTGTCGCAGATGGCCGAGGCGCTCGAGCGCGCGCTGTCGATGCCGCTCGCGGAGCGGCAGGCGCGCCACGAGGAGAACCTCGCGCGGCTGCGCGGGAACGACCTGTCGGTCTGGCGCGATACGTTCGTCGCCGACTTGCGCAGTGTCGCGGCCGCCGCGTCGGTCACGCGGCGCGCGGGCCGGCGGGTCGTGCATGCGTGAGGCCGTACAGGGGCGCGGCGCCGCCGACGGCACGAGCGACGACGCCATCCGCCGCTTCTTCGTCGTGACCGGTGGCCCGGGTTCGGGCAAGAGCACGCTGCTCGATGCGCTCGAGCGCGCCGGTTACGCGCGCTCGCAGGAAGCCGGGCGGGGCGTGATCCGTGACCAGATGGCGATCGACGGTCAAGCGTTGCCGTGGCGCGACCCGGCCGCATTTGCCGAGCTGATGCTGAGCTGGGAGATGCGCTCGTACGATCTCGCGCGGCATGCGCGCGGGCCCGTGTTCTTCGATCGCGGCGTGCCGGACGTGATCGGCTATCTGCGACTGACAGGGCTGGCCGTGCCCGCGCATGCGGAGGCCGCGGCCAACCGTTTCCGCTATGACCCGCGCGTGTTCATCGCGCCGCCGTGGCCGGACATCTATGCGCAGGACACCGAGCGCCGGCAGGATTTCGCGGAAGCCGTGCGTACCTACGACGCGATGGTCGAGTGCTACACGTCGTACGGCTATCGGCTGATCGAACTGCCGCGCGAGAGCGTGCAGGCGCGCGTGCGTTTCGTGATGGACGCGCTCGACGCCGAATGACGCGAGGGGCGGCGCGCGACGGTGTCAGGTTGCCGCGTCCGATCGCGGCGACGCGATACGCAGCATGCTGACGAGCGCGGCCACCGCCGCGAATGCCGCGGCGACATAGAGCGCAATCGTCGGCCCGCGATCGGGGACGAGCCCGAAAATCAATGCGACGAGCGCGGCGCCGAGCGTCTGCCCGGTCAGCCGCGCGGTGCTCAGCATGCCGCCCGCGCCACCGCTGCGTTCGCGCGGCGCCGACGACAGCATCGCGCGGTTGTTCGGCGACTGGAACAACCCGAAGCCTGCACCGCACAGCGCCATCCGCCACACGATGTCGACGGTGCCCGGGTGCGCGCCGATCGTCGCGAGCGACAGTAGCCCGGCCGCGAACAGGGCGAGCCCGATCCCGCCGAGGATGCCCGCCGAATAACGATCCGACAGCACGCCCGCGAGCGGCGCGGCGAACACGATCACGAGCGGCCAAGGCGTCATGTAGAGGCCTGTCTCGACCTGCGAGAAACCGAGCGAGTGCTGCAGCCAGAACGGCAGCGCGACGAACGCGAGCATCTGCGACGTGAACGACGCCATCGACGTATAGACCGACAGCGCGAACATCGGGATGCGCATCAGGTCGACGGGCAGCAGCGGCGCCGGCTGCGACAGCTGGCGCTTCACGAAGAAGTAGCCGACGACGAACGCGACGGCCAACTCGGCCGCGACGTACGCATGGCCTTCGCCGTGGCCGAGCCCGTCGACCGCCGTGATCAGCAGACCGAACACGCACGCGTTCATCAGCGCGCTCGGGAAATCGTACGGCGCATCGTGCAACGGGTTGGACGGCAGCGCGCGCAGGCTGCCGATCACCGCGGCGATGCCGATCGGCACGTTGACCGCGAAGAGCCACGGCCACGATGCGAACGACAAGATCGCGGACGCGACCGTCGGCCCGATCGCCGACGACAGCGCCACGACCATCGCGTTGATCGACAGCCCGCGCCCGAGCATCGACGACGGGTAGATCATCCGCACGAGCGCCGCGTTGACGCTCATGATGCCGGCCGCGCCGAAACCCTGGATCACGCGCATCACGGCCAGCATCGGCAGCGAGCCGGCGAGCGCGCAGCCGAGCGACGCCGCGGTGAACAGCGCGAGCCCCGCGACGTAGATGCGGCGATAGCCGATGCGCTCGCCGAGCGAGGCGAGCGGCAGCAGCGTGATCGTGACCGCGAGCTGGTATGCGTTGACGATCCAGATCGACGCGGCGTCGGACGCGTGCAGGTCGCGCGCGATCGTCGGCAGCGCGACGTTTGCGATGGCGCCGTCGAGCACGGCGAGCGTGATGCCCAGTGCGACGCAGAGGATCGCCCAGTAGCGTTGCGGAAGCGGCAGGCCGGTATCGGCGTTCATGGCGGGAGCAGATGCGTGGTTGTCCGCGCGCCCGGCTGCCGGTTGCGTGTGCAACCATGCGGAAGGGTGGAGGCGGCGATGAGCGGCCCGGCCGGCCCAACTGCACCGGGGCGTGGCCGGCCGAGTGTATCACCGGGCCGCATTGCGCGACGTCGGCACTCAGCCTTCGAAGTCGAGGCCGCCGAGCCGCACGAGCGGGTCGGCCTGCGTGCGCGACAGGAGATCGATGTCGCGCGCGCCCTGCCATGCGCCCAGTTTTTTCGGCAGCGCGGCCAGGTAGTGCTCGAAGCGCCGCGGGCCGTCCGGCTCCATCAGCCGCTCGATTTCGTCGGTGTCCCAGGTCAGTTCGAGATTCAGCGGATGCTCGAAGCCGCTGACGTGCTCGTGCGGCGCGCTGCGGATCTGCACGCGCGTCGGGTGCCCGTGGCCGCCATACGGGACGACGTCGGTCAGCACGTGATCGGCGAAGAAGGCGGCGATCGCCTGTGCGATGCGCGGGGCGAATTCTGTATCGAAACGGCGGGCGGTTTCGGGCTGCATGAAGGCGTCTCCTGTATGCCGAAAATCCTAGCATGGCGGCGCCGCGTTTCGGTGTGCGTGATAGCGGTAATCGCGCGTTACCACTTGCTGCATCTATTACGGCCGCCTGCCGCCACAATGCATCGCATCCAGTACCACTTCGCGTGGGAGCCCATCATGAAAAAAATTGCCGCAGTGTGTGTCCTCGCCGGTTCGCTTGCCGTGGCGGGTCCGGCGTCCGCGCATGGCCGCGACGGCGGCGCCGTCATCGGCGCATTGATCGGCGGCGCGGTGCTGGGCGCGATCGTGACGTCCGCGATGAATCCGCCCGTCGCGTATCAGGCGCCCGTGTACCAGGCACCGGCCTATCAGCCGCCGACGTACTACCAGGCACCCGCGTACCAGCAGCCCGCCTATCCGACCTACCAGCAGGCGCAGTACCAGGACGACGGCCCGAACTATTGCTACGACCGCTACCAGCGCGCGTACGTGTGCGGCGCGCCGGTGCGGGGCGGCTACGCGCAGCCGGCCGGGTGGTAAGCGGGCGGATGCGTGGCGCGTGTCGTGTGACCGGCCAGTGCCGGACGGCCTGCGCCGCCGACGTTCGCTTCGCCGCACCGGACGACAAAAGGCCCTCGCTTCGTGCGAGGGCCTTTGTCTTTTGCGCGGGAGTCCGTTCGTCTGCGTAACGCACGACCGGCAAGACCGGCACGACCGCTCATCGGCGGGCCGTGCGCGGATACAAACGGTTGCAATTGTGCGTCAGTGGCGATGGCCGCCGCCTCCGCCGCCATCGTTCCAGTCGCCGCGGCGTCCGCCGCCGTGCCCCCAGCCGTTGCCGCGGTTGCCGCGATCGCCGTCCCAGCGATGGTAGTCGCGCCGGCCGCGATCCCAGTCGCGTCCGCCGCCACCACCCCAGATGTTGACCGTGCCGTACACGGGGGACGGCGCGTAGGCGTAGCCCGGATCGGAATAGTAGGGCTGGCCGTAGCCGTATCCGGCGTCCGGGGCGACGACGCAGCCGGCCAGCAAGGTCGCGACGCCGGCGGCAGCAATGAGCTTCAGCATGATGTTCTCCGTTGGTTCCCGTATAAGTACCGCGCAAGGGGATTGCCAGCTGTTTGCAATTGTGTCGTCAAATTACAGCGCCGTAAGGTCATGCGACGAAAGTGTTAGCATCCGGAGCTCATTTGTTTTCCAGGAGTACCTCGATGAAATTCGCGATCCGGGCCGCGCTGGCCGCCTTGTGCGTGACGACTGCCGCCGCCTGCGTGGCCGCGCCTGCATCGGCGCCCGCCGTGCCGGCCGAGTCGATCAAGATGTTTCCGCAGGCAGCGGCCGGCCAGCAGCGCGTCGTGATCGCGCTGCCCGCGCTCGAGAACGAAGGCGATGCGCGCGTCGAACTGATGATCGGCAAGACGTTGCAGACCGACTGCAACCAGCAGTGGTTCGGCGGCGAGCTGACCGCCGAGGACGTGAAGGGCTGGGGCTATACGTACTACCAGCTCACCGACGTGAAGGGCCCGGCGTCGACGCTGATGGCGTGCCCGGGCCAGGCGCCGCAGCAGCGGTTCGTGCAGGTGCGCGGCGATGGCCAGCTGCTGCGCTACAACAGCCGCCTGCCGCTCGTCGTCTATGTGCCGGACGGTTTCGAGGTGCGTTATCGCGTGTGGCATGCGTCGAAGGACGTGCAGCACGCTGCAAGGCAGTAACGCGCGGGGGCGGCCGTGTGCGGCGGCGTCCTGCCGCTACGCGCCGCCCATACCGACGAGCGCTGGCCACGCGGCCAGCGCAGCCGTGGCGACGGCCTCGAGATCGCGACGGCTCGCACCATCGCGGGCCTGGATCGACATCCCCTGCTGGACGGTTACGTAGTACCGCGCGATCGCGTCGAGGTTCGCGTGCGCCGAGATTTCGCCGGTCGCGACACCTTGCCTGAGGCGTTCGCGCAGACTCTCGACCGTGCCCTCGCGCATCGCGATCAGCGTTTGCCGAACCGTATCGGAGCGCTCGGCCGGATGCAGCGCCGACAGCACGACCAGGCAGCCAGCCGGCTTCGACCGCCGCGTGAACACGCGTGCGGTATCCATCAGGTAGTTCCGCACGGCGTCGTGTGCGCTGCCGGCCTCCTCGACGCCCCCCCAGATTTCTTTTCCCTCCGTTGCGCGGTAGTGCTCAAGCGCTTGCCGGAACAATGCTTCCTTGCTGCCGAACGCCGCATACAGGCTCGGCGATGCGATGCCCATCGCGGCCGTCAGGTCGGTCATCGACGCGCCCTCGTAGCCGAGGCGCCAGAACACCTCCATCGCGCGTTCCAGCGCCGCTTCCTTGTCGAAGCTCCTCGGTCGGCCCCGTTCAGCCATTGTGTCCGTTCCTTCGTCGATATCTGTGTCGATCGATAAAATAAATCAATTGACTGTGCCGCGCAACTTGCCACATTCTGTGCCGGTCGTTACATAAATGAGGAAAGGAACCGACATGAATCGACTTCAGGGCAAGCGTGCACTCATCACGGGCGGCAGCCGCGGCATCGGTGCGGCGATCGCGAAACGGCTGGCGGCCGACGGCGCGGACGTCGCGATTACCTACGAGAAATCGGCCGAGCGGGCGCAGGCCGTCGTTGCCGGCATCGAGGCGCTGGGCCGGCGCGCCGTCGCGATCCAGGCCGACAGCGCCGATCCGGTGGCCGTGCGCGACGCAGTGGATCGTGCCGCGGAGGCGTTCGGCGGTCTCGACATCCTCGTCAACAACGCGGGGATTTTCCGGGCCGGCGGGCTGGACGATCTCACGCTCGACGATATCGACGCGACGCTGAACGTGAACGTGCGCGCGGTGATCGTCGCGTCGCAGGCGGCGGCGCGGCATCTCGGCGAGGGCGGGCGCATCGTGTCGACCGGCAGTTGCCTCGCCACGCGCGTGCCCGATGCGGGGATGAGCCTCTATGCGGCGAGCAAGGCCGCGCTGATCGGCTGGACTCAGGGGCTCGCGCGCGATCTGGGCCCGCGCGGCATCACGGTCAATATCGTGCATCCGGGGTCGACGGATACCGACATGAACCCGGCCGACGGCGAACACGCCGGCGCGCAGCGTTCGCGGATGGCGATCCCGCAGTACGGCAAGGCCGACGACGTCGCGGCGCTCGTCGCGTTCGTCGTCGGGCCGGAAGGGCGGTCGATCAACGGGACGGGGTTGACGATCGACGGCGGCGCGAACGCGTGATCGCGTGATGGCGGACGCCCGGTGTGAGTTGACCGGGCGGCGTTGCGTTCGTTATCGGCAGCCGAGCCGTTGATGCTCGGCTTCGAGATCGGCGCGCTTGTCGTAAGCGCGCAGTTCGTTGCGCAGCTTGCCGTCCGGGCCCATCCTGCGCACGACCTTCTGGCCGCGGTCGGGGGTGTGCGTCACGGCGTCGATGCCGGCAGCCAGTTCACGGCAGCGTGAGTCGGAGGAGGTTTTTTCCGGGCGCGGTGCCGCTGCGTTCGCGACGTTGGCGATGCCGGGGCTGACATAGCGCCGCTTTGCGGGCGCGGTGATGGCGTCGGCGGCGTTCGCCGTGCCGGTAATCGCGGAAAGCGCGGCGAGTGCCGCGATCGTTCGAATCATTGCGGAAGTCCGGATGCTGAAGAAGGTTCGGAATTCTACGCAATGTCTGACGTGGGGCCGCGGCGATCGGGCAGGATGCGATCGTGTGTCGCAGGTGGTGCCGGCGGCTGAATGTTCCGCAATTTGTCGGCGATGCCGGCCAGGCGGTGCGCACGCAGCAGTGCATGCGGAAAGCAAAAAGCCCGCTTGCTTTCGCAAAGCGGGCTTCGGTATTGGTTGCGGGGGTAGGATTTGAACCTACGACCTTCGGGTTATGAGCCCGACGAGCTGCCAGACTGCTCCACCCCGCGGCGCGAAGTGTACTTGGGCTGATGCCGAGAGTCAAACGATCTTTGATTTGCGTCGAATGGAACCTGCGGTTCACCGGCAGGCTCGGCACGCATCGTGAAGGCCGCACAGAAGGGTGACCTGCTCACGAAAGGCCAAACTTGGCCGATCGACAACGGTCGGTAGATCGTCAAAAATCACGATTCGCTCCGCACACCGTGAAGAGCCGTGTTTGAATGAAAAAAATAATGGAGTAGGTTCGAATGAGCTTTCACACTCAGGTTTCGGTTCATCCGTTCGATGGTGAGCCGTTGAATGTTGCCAGTGTCCGTGAGGAACTCTTGAGGTTTCTTGACGAATATTCGCTAAGCCACGACGTATTGACCAACCTCACCGAAGCATGTGGTTCGGCTCTACCAACGTCAACTCTCTTCTTTCTGAACAGCATGACGATCGTCATGTTGTTCGACAAGTTGGCTTCATGCCTGCCGAACGCGTCGTTCGCGGTAAAGGGCTCTGGCGAGGATCACCGCGATATATGGACCGGCCAGAGTTTCATAGACACTCACGAGCCGTTTAACGCGTAGCGCCGCTCGAACTCAATCGGTGAAAGATCGCCGGCGGAACCATGCCGACGAACCGGGTTATAAAACATTTCGATGTAATCGAACAAGTCCGAGGTC
>NZ_QOBB01000250.1:0-9748 GCF_024704855.1 Burkholderia sp. HAN2018
CTTCTGCTCCGCCGTCCAGCGCCGCCGGCGCTCCGGGCCCGTCAACACTTCCATCACTTCCTGCCTGGTGTTAGTCAAAAACACAGTCTTATGCCTACCCGTTATTGTAAGTGGGTGACTGTGTCCGGCGTTTCAGGGGGCTGCTCCAAAATGCAATCCCACCCCATTTAAATGAAGCACGATAGTGAGCAAAGCGCCCCCGACTGCAATGCGGGTGGAGCGTCACAATCTTGTCGGAAATCCTTCGGATGCCAAATGCTTGCCAAGTGTCCCCCCAATATTCTGCTACAACCTCAACCTCGTCACCTTCGGCAAACACCGACCACCAAACCCACGCCTTCACCGGCTTACCATCGAGATCAAACTCAAGCAAATCGGCTTCCTCAGTGGTGTCCATTGCCATACCGCTCAGTCCAACGGCAACTCCACCCAAACCAGCCAAACCAGCCGCGATAGCCGTTGTGCCCATCTTGACGCGATCAGCATCACCAATCAGGAAATCCCGGCTGCAACGCGACTTCCGCAGGTTGCCAATGCGCCCATGAAGCAACCGCATCTGATATGACGGCGGACTCATTGACAAATGATCAATAGCGAAAATACAAAACTCCTAACGCATCTGGCTCGCCCGACTTCTTTCCATTTTTTGTAACTTCAGGAAGGTCAATATCTCTCACATCCTTCCAACCAAATCCCGCAAAAATATTCTCTGCAAGCCCGACGAATCCCATGAATTTTCGCGCAATCCGGAAGGCAATAATTCCGTATACCGCTGCTGCCGCGAATCCCCCCATCGCAAGTCCGATCGAGAGACCCACCCAATCCGTCTCCGATCCATATTTAAAGAAACCATACGAAAAACCAAATAAAAACAACACGCCGATCAATGCCATTGAAATTTTTAACCATAATTTCAACGCCGAACGGTAGTGTGCGTTCCGACCACGGCTGCAATGCGGATGCAGTGCAACGATCTTGTCAGAGAGTCGCCGAACACCGAATGCCTGCCACGTGTCACCCCAACGCTCAGCAACAACCTCTACCTCATCGCCCTCCGAAAACACCGACCACCAAACCCATGCTTTAACGGGCTTGCCATCGAGTTCGAACTCGATCAGATCGGCCTCTTCGGTGGTGTCCATTGCCATGCCGCTCAACCCGACTGCAACACCACCCAGACCGACCAAGCCTGCCGCAATCGCTGTCGCGCCCATCTTGGCACGATCAGCATCGGTAAAGAAGAAATCCTGGCTGCAACGCGACTTCCGTAGATTGCCAATGCGTCCACGGAGCAACTGCATTTGATCGGACAACATACTCATCGACGAACAATCAGTAGCGGAAATACAGCACACCCAATGCACCAGGGTCACCCGGCTTCTTTCCTTTCTTCGTGATGGCAGGGAGATCGATGTTCTTCACGTCCTTCCACCCGAACCCTTCAAAAATCCCTTCAGCAAGGCGGACGAAGCCCATCATCTTCCGTGCAACACGGTAGGTAACGAATCCATAGCCCAGCGCTGACACCGAAGTTCCAAGCAAAAGTGCTATAACCAAGTTCTCAACAGGGATACCACCTCTAAATATCAAAAAACACGCCGATATAAAATACAAAACAACCATGGCCGATACAAAAAATATCCCGCCCCATTTAAATGAGGCACGATAGTGTGCGAGGCGACCACGACTACAATGCGGATGGAGTGCAACGATCCTATCTGAAAGTCGCCGAATACCGAATGCCTGCCACGAGTCGCCCCAACGCTCAGCAACAACCTCTACCTCATCGCCTTCCGCAAATACCGACCACCACACCCAAGCCCTCACCGAATTCCCCTCGAGATCAAACTCAAGCAAGTCGACCTCTTCGGTGGTGTCCATTGCCATGCCGCTCAACCCGACTGCAACACCGCCCAAACCGACCAAGCCTGCCGCGATCGCCGTCGCACCGATTTTGGCGCGATCAGCATCACAAAAAAGGAAATCCCAGCTGCAACGCGACTTCCGCAAGTTACCAATGTGCCCTTGAAGCAGCTGCATCTGATGTAATGACATACTCATCGATAGGTCGTCAGTAGCGGAAATACAGAACCCCCAAGGCACCCGGCTCACCGGGCTTCTTCCCCTTCTTCGTGATCGCAGGAAGATCGATGTTTTTCGCGTCCTTCCAACCAAATCCCTCAAAAATCCCTTCAGCAAGACGGACGAAACCCATCATCTTTCGTGCGACACGATAAGTAATAAATCCATACCCTAGCGCCGAAACTAAAGTTCCCAGAGTACATGTTATGATTAAATTTACAATCGGAACGCCACCCTTAAAAATAGCAAAGCACGCCATTATAAAATATGCCACGATCATCGCTGCCGCAAAGAATAACCCACCCCACCTGAACGACGCCCGATAGTGAGCAAAACGACCGCGACTACAATGCGGGTGGAGTGCCACAATCTTGTCAGAAAGTCTCCGTATACCGAATGCCTGCCAAGTGTCACCCCAGCGTTCAGCAACAATCTCTACCTCGTCGCCTTCCGTAAACACCGACGACCAAACCCAAGCTCTCACCGATTTCCCATCAAGCTCAAACTCGAGCAAATCGGCTTCTTCTGTGGTATCCATTGCCATACCACTCAATCCGACGGCAACGCCACCCAAACCAACCAAACCTGCCGCAACGGCCGTCGCTCCCATCTTGGCGCGATCGGCGTCGCTAAAGAGGAAGTCATGATTGCAGCGCGTTTTCCGAAGATTTTTAATAAATCCACGAAGCAATACTGTAGAAGATACTTTATCTTTATCCATATTCATCAGACACCGTTATCGGGCTTCAAACCGATACTGGCAAGGGCCTTCTCAAATTCTTCATGTTGCTTATCGATCGCCCATGGCGGACTATCCGGGCTCTTACCAAACGCACATTTCTCGAACCATGTCTGCAGTTCGTTATCTGAGAAATATGCGATCAAAAGCTGCAGCACCACTAGCGCCACAGCAACCTCCCAACCCGCCAGGAACAAAACCACACGACCAATCGCCAAAAGGCCAACGCGTTCAGTGATGATAATTCCGGCCTCCTCGGCTGCCACTCCGATTGCCCTCTTACCAATTTCGTTAGCCGCTTGCCGTCCTGTAGCCGTGCCTGCAGCTATTGCGCTCGACCGAGCGGTAGCGCCTGCAATGCCAGCGCCTACCTTCCCGATAAATACCACGCCACGCCCGCCTGTAATCCGAGCGACTAGTGGTGCAGACGATGTCAATGCCGTGAGAAAATTTGCCGTCGTCACCCCAAAACCAATCGTTGCCTTAAAAAAATAGGCTACTGCTGCGGAATACTGATTTTTCCCCGTGCTTTCGAAGGCCTTCCCAAAATCCAGCACCATCCCAATCATCGACGACGCCCCACCAAAATACCCCGTAATCGCCTTCAGATTGGTCAACGTCCGCGCCGCATCCTTCGCCAGCCCCGTCATCAGCTTTGTCGACGCCTGCAGACACGCGGACATCGACGAGAACCCTCCCGCCACCAGCATCGCGTAGTCCTCGCCCTTCTTGTCCGCTTTCGCAAGCGCACACCCGAAGCTCAGCAATTCGATCACGGCCAAGGTACCGCCGATCCGCACGCCTAGATTGACGGCCTTGCCTTCCTGCGTCAGCTTGACCGCATTCCACTTCGCACGATAGAGCTGCCCGCCTTCGTGTTCCGCGAGCGACTGCATCGTCCTCACGAACGCGTCCTGCGCCGCAATGCCCTGGCCGCGCAACGCCCGATATCCCTGCTGCAACTTCAGGCGCAAGTCAGGCTCGACCTTGACCGCCTGCCTGACGAGATCGATCGTGTCCGCCTTGCTGATGCCGACGCGCAACATCAGCGCACCGCGAATCATGAAAGTGCCCGCACAGTCCCCCAGCACGCCCAGCCCCGTCCACTTGAACAGCGCGTTGCCCATCGTGATGACGAGGCCGTCACCTTGAATACTCTTCAAGTACTTTTCCGACACCGATATCGGGTTCTGATGCTCATGAACCTCGGTCATCTTCTCCCGAAAATCGACGAAGTTCTTCAGTTGCTCCAGCACCTTGCCGATCTTGTCGGCAATATCGCTGACCGGATCCGCCTTGGTCGTCTTGTTCGCGATCGCCTGTGCCAGCAGTTCCTTGATCTCGGCCTTCGGATGCTTCTGGTTGTAGGCGAACGCACGCCACACGAGGCTGGTCGGCAATGTCGGATCCATGTTGTTGACCAGATCGTAGACGACGGCCGCGCCGCGATCTTCCGACGGCAACCCGTTGATCGCCTGAACGATGACCTTCTCGAATGCCCGACCGTCGTCCGCGTTCTCGTCGTGATAATCGTGCAACGCCGCGATGAACGTGGGCGCCTTCAGCCACGCCTTCACGTCGGGCGTACGCCGGGCCTGAATCGCCTTGACCGCGTCCTGAACGGACTTGAACCACGGCCGGAAATCCCCGAGCTTTCGAAGATTCAGTTTGTCCTGGTACTTCGGCCACTCGGCGTCGCCGATCGTCTTCGCTTCTTCGGGGCTGATCACGCCCGCTTCCTGAATCCGCCTGTCCGACGCCGCCTGCTGCTCCGGCGAGATGACGGCATAACTCGGAATCCCGTCCATCGCGCCGGGATTGTTCAACATGCCTTCCCAGCCCGCCCGCAGCGCGGACCGCATGCGGCTCTTGAACGCAACCGCGCCGTTGCGCACGGCGACTTCCGCCGCATCGATCGACAGCATCGCGTCGATCTGCGTGCCCTGCTCCTTGACATACAAGGACAACATGCTGCCTGCGTCGTTGCGAAAATCGTTCAGTTCGTGCGCGTTGCCGATACCATCCCACAAGGCCAGCATCATCGGCGGATGAGATTGCCCCTTGCCGGTCGAGCCGATCGAGTTCATCAACTTGACCAACGCTTCGCTCGTGGACAGCGGAGAGGCCTGACGGATATGCAACGGATACCGGGTCGACTCCCGGCCCATCAGTTTCGGATCGTAGGCGCCGGCCTTGTCGGTCAACGGCTGATCCTTCGGATCGAGCAGCTTGGGATCCAGACCCGGCATGTACTCGACGACATCATCGATACTTTTTCGGGTTGCGACGACTGCATGCCTTTGCGGATCGTTGCCGCCGTTGATCCATTTCGACGGCTCGATCCACTGCATGCGCTGTTCGAGCAAGGCAGGATTTGCCTCGTACCGCTTGAACGTATCCTCGATCCATGCGTGTTCCGAGAACGCGATGTAGACACGGCCCGTGCATTTCTCCGGACGCTCGATCGCGATCACGTCCATCGGTACCGCGATCGCACATTGGGCGCACGCAGGATGCGTGGAAGGCTTGTCGGGCAGTGGGCGCGACTGCTTCCACAAGCGGCCGTCTCCCGTCACCTTGTATACCTCCCACCGTTTGGGACCTCTCGCACTCTGGACATAGTAGAGGTACAACCACCCGTCCCGGAGCGTGCGCAACCCATAACGATGCGTCGTCAACGGAACATCCGTGACACCTTTCCCCCCAATTCCGTCCGGCAATCTTGCAGGAACGGTATTCGGCAAAACCGTGTAGCGGACGGGAAGGATCGCCAGCCCGGTCTTCTGGCAATTCGCGCATTCTTGTTCAGTAGTCGCCATTTCCGTTATTCGTATCTCGTGTCAGTCGTCGACCGGCTTGACTCGGCGGAAGACAACGCCCTCTCGTCATACCACGCACCGCGTCGAATTTCGTCGATTTCGCCAGGCTGGAGGTGGCCGATCGCTGCGGTATAAAAATCGTCGGGCGAACACTGTTGCAACGCCTTCGCAACCTCGGGATGCCGGTCGAACCAGGGATGCCAGTCAAGCGCATGTCCGATGAATGCAACCAGGTCGTCGCGATCATGCAGCCCGTATTGCTCCGCACGCGCGGCGGCAGCAACGGCCACATCCACTTCCGCGGGTACAGGCTGACGGCCTGCCGCCAATGCATGCAACGCGAGTGCGCGGTTGACGAGACCATGACGATGCACGCCCGGCCATTGCGCCTTCGCGAGCGAAAATGCCCGACTCGATTCCGCGTCCCGGCCATACGCGCGCGGCTTCGCACATGCATCAAGCGCATGCCAGACCTTGGCCGGCCCGAGCAGATCCTGCTGCTGCCGTTCGGTCAACACTGGCCAGATCAGGCCCAGCGCACGCGTGTCGTAGAAACGCAGCGCACATAGGCGCCCTCGCTCGTCGTACTGCAGCACCTGCCTCGACCAGTGCTCGGCGACTTTGTCAGGCGACGCAGAACTTGCCAACCATCCGCCGATCCGCTGCCCGAGGCCCTGTGCCATCGACGCGGGACGCCTGTCTTCGAACGCGAGTCGCACACTTTCTTTCAGAAGCGCGGTGCCAGCTGGCGAAGACAGATCCAGTTCAACGAGGTAGGGCCGGTGTTCATCCGGATAGGCGTCGTGCGCGATCGTGACGACCGTGCGCGTCAACTCGCAGAACACCGAGCCCTCCTCGCTCGGCAAATCGCGCTGGGCCGGGTCGACGACCAACAGGCAGTGCATGTCCGGTTGCTTGTCAAAATAAGCACGCAGCACACTCACCGTCGTATCGATTGCCGCTGCCTCGCTCGACAAATCCACGCCTTCCTGACGCTCTGCGTCGCGGTGGTTCGGACGACTCATGACGACTACTCCAACACGACGCTCGACGCGCTGTCGGCCGATGCCGACGCGGTCTTCCACGCACATCCTTTCTGCACACTCGCAATCGGCGAAGGCAGACGCATCGATGACGCACCCGGCTTGTCCCACGATGCGCATTTTTCGAGAATCTGGCCACTGGTTCCGTTCTCGATCAAGTCGGGCGTGATCTTGATATACGACCCCCCAGCGCCGATCCAGATCTCCTTTTCGGCAGAGATAACGACACGTCCACTCGAACTGGTGACCGTCACGTCGTTGAGCGCGGTGAGTTTCATCTCGTCGCTCTGCGCCTGAATCTCGACCTTGCCCTTGGACGCGAACAGCTTGATCCCCGCGTTCTGCGCGAACAGGCTGATCTTTTCCATCACACTCGCGATCAGCGATTTGCCGGCGGCAACGTGCGTACTCCTGCCGCTCACGATATTGACTTGCTGGTTTGCCGTGAGCTGCGCCGAATCCTGTGTCGACACGCCCACGCCGGCCGGACTTGCGATCAGCATGATCGGCGTCGAGAACCCGTTTGCGCTACCGGTGCCGCCACCTCCCGTCCGCCCGCCGCTGCCGGCGCCTCCCGCCACGTTGTATTGCGTGGCATCGGTAAATCGCTTCAGTGCGTCGTGCCCTTCCTCCAGGCTTTCGGCCTGATTTGCGGCGCTCGCCTGAGACGTCAGTTCCACCACGCTTTCCGCGCTTGCCAGTTGCTCGGACGCCGCGGTCACGTTCAGCGGCTGGTTGACCGTCGCAGAATGTGTCGAGACGAACAGCCCTTGCCCCGCGCGAATGGCGCCATAAGCGTCCGACTTGAGGTCAAAGCCGCTGCCGAGAAATGCGCCGCGCGTATTCTCCGTATGCTGGATCAGGTAGCCGAGGTGCAGATGCGACTGATAGCTGCTCGAATAAAGATGAACGCGATTCTGCTGCGTCGAATCGTCCATCACGAGCTGGTTATAGCCGGTGCCGCCGTACTCGCGCGACCGATAGCCCGACAGCAGGCCGTTCGTATGCCACACCGGTTGCGTTGCGCCGCCGTACATCCTCGCGATAATGACGGGCCTGTCGCAGTCGCCTTCCATGAAACCGACGACAACTTCATCCCCCTTGCGCAGCGGCTGAATGCCGCCGCGATTGGCGCCCGCGTCGAGAAACGTCGGACGGACCCAGCATGACGCACGCTCGTCCTGACCGTTGCGGCGGTTCCAGTGAAACCACACCTTCACCCGGTTCAGCGAGTCGGTGTAGACCTCTTCGCCGCCCGGCCCGGCAACGATCGCGTTCTGTAGCTGCATGACCGGCTTCTTGTGATCGAACGAACTGCGAAACGGCACATTGCGCGGTTGCGCCTCGACCTGCACCTGAAAGAAGCCCTCGCTGCCATCGGCGTGGTGCACCGTTGCACCGGTCTTCGCCTTTGCGATTTCCGCGGCCAGCCCGTCGGGGAATGCCTCGACCCCGTCCAGACCGGGCAGATTGTTGCTGATCAGCCAGTCGACACCGAGCAACACGAATTCGCGATCCGGTTGGCTCCCCGCGTCATGGACCGGATGGCCACGAAGCTCGAAACGCCTTCCAGGCATCGCACAGCGTAAAGCGCCAACGCCATGAAAGCGCTTCATCCGCGACATCCTCTCCTCGAGGCGGATCCGTGCGAGACGCTCACCCTGCTCCCGATCCGACCACATGTACGCACCGGGGTAGTCGTAGATCTCGCCATCCGTCGGCAGATTGCCGTGCACATCGGTCACCCCCTGGACCTGCCGGGGAAGATCGGGCCGCTTGTAGTCGAATGAGCGTGACGTCAGTTGTGCGCTCTCGATCTGGAGCTGCTCCTTCCATTGCGCGAATCCGTCCAATTCGCCGCCAATGTCCATACGACCGAACTGGACAACGGATTGCCTCAGCGTCGGGACGAAATAGGCGTCGTCCGTGACAACCATCATGTGGGAACGGCCGTTCTCCGCCTGCTCGAAGTAGGGAAACACGCCTGCTTCTTCCATGCTGCGGTGAACAAAATTGAGGTCGTATTCCCATTGCACGCGATTCGAATACGACGGCAGCGGCTTGTGCACGTCGAAACGGAATGCGCCCCGCGCCTGCGGGTGTTCGTTGAAGACGTCGGTCAGAATCTGCTCACCGTTCTGCTCCTGCCAGTCCCGCATGTCACGACGCAGGCACAGAAAATAAAGCCACGAGGAAAAAGCGAGCTTGTAATAGGTGAGCGGGCCGTCCGCCCCCAACCGGCTGAACCGGTGGACATAGCCGTGGATCGGCATGTATGAACCGTCGACCTGCTGAATCCACAGTGTGACTGGCTTGGCGAGCAGTGCTTTGAGTTCGATCTGCCCGCCGCGGGCCGATACGACGTCGATCACGAACTCATAATCGCGCCCCAGCCTGGCGGTGCCCTTGACGTAAAGCGGCAGCAACCAGTCAACGCCGAGCGGCGTATCGAGTTTGATCAGTCGATTGTATTGCGCGTCGCCGAGACGCAACGCCTTATAAAGTGCGGTGTTGCTCACGCAGCATGCCCTCGGTTGTTATTCAGGCGGGATTTCTGCCGAGCGAATATTATAAATGCCTTTCACCGCAATTCGATAGACAGGAAAACGTATGGTTTCGTCAAATCGAAGATTACCGCGCAACACTCTTACTGCAATAAGCCCCCAAAAAATACAGTAAATATTACTTATCTCGCGAAGCCAAACGAGAAATAATTACCCAGCTGAACATCATTTCGCAAGAATGCCATCCGTACGCTAACCCACCTGCGAAACGGCAATCGCGAGCCCGACCACGAGCCACTGCACGATCGCGACGAGCACACCGGCCCGGCACAGCCCGACCGCGCCGCGCACGCGTGCGTCGAGCGCACGTCCGGCCTTCGACGCGTCGATCCAGCCGAGATCGGCGAGCGCGCGGTCGAGCGCGGCGAGGGCGTCGTCGACCGATGCGTCGCCGGCCGCCGCGCGTGCAAGCGCGGCGAACAGCCGGCGGTCGATCTCGATCCGCACCGCAACCCACAGCGCCGCGATCCCCGACCCGGTGCTGACGACGGCCAGCAGCAC
>NZ_QOBB01000251.1:0-9698 GCF_024704855.1 Burkholderia sp. HAN2018
GGCCTGGCGGCGCAACGGTGCGGGCTTCGACGTGGCGGGCCGCGTCGCGACGATGACGACGGCGGCCCTCATGCGGCCACCGTGTTGCCAGCGACCGTGGCTTGCGTGACCGCGCGCACGTCGTGTTGCACGGCCGGCCGCGCGGCCGGCGCATCGTCGAACGCGGCGACGAGATGGTCGGCGAGCGCGCGGATGCGCGCGGGCAGGTTGCGGCGCGAGTGATAGAGCAGCGATGTATCGAGATCGCCGACCTGCCAGTCGGGCAGCAGGCGAACGAGCGCGCCGTCGCGCTCGAGCGGCCGGGCAAGATGCTCGGGCAGCACCGCGAAACCTGTGCCGCGGGCCGTCGCGAGAATCAGCGTGTCGAGGCAGTTCGAGCTGATCGCGCCGGCAAGACGGATCTCGGCGATCGTGCCGCTGCGCCGATGCCGCAGCGGCCATGGCGACCCGGCGGCGCCCGTCTTGCCACCGTGCGGATCCATGCGCTCGAGCGCCTGCGGCGTGAGCCCCTCGCCGCAGGCGGCGCGATACCGCGGGCTCGCGTACAGGCCCATCGGGATGCGCCCGAGGCGCCGCTCGACGCACGTGAGGCTCGACGTGCGTGAGGTGACGATCGACAGGTCCGTCGCGCCGTTCAACGCCGCGCTCGGATGATCGGTCCAGTCGATCCGGACCCGTACGAGCGGATGTTGCCGGTTGAAATCGGCGAGCGCCGGCACCAGCCGGTCGGCGCCGAACAGGTTCGACACCTCGATCGATATCTCGCCCTGCATCTCGCTTGCATTGGCGTGACAGCAGACGGAAAAGTGCTCGTATTGCTCCAGCAGCGCGAGCGCCTGTTCGAGCACGTCGTGGCCGACGCGGGTCAGCGTCACCTTGCGCGTCGTGCGGTGAAACAGCAGCACGCCGAGCGACGTTTCGAGGCACTGGATCGAGCGGCTGACGCAGGGAACGCCGAGCCCGTGAAGCTCGGCGGCTTTCGTGAAGCTGCCGTGCTCGGCAACCGTCTTGAGTATCTCGAGCGTTTTCAGGCGATCCATGACGGGTCTCGCTCCGGTGAATTCGATACGCTCAATGTAGGCAGTGCGCCCACACCGGGCAACACAAAAAACGTTAGGTAAGCTTAAGAGCAACTTGAAAATTCGTGAGGCCGCCAGAATGACCGGTCGGCCGCACGGCGGGTATCTTTCAAAGCCGGTCGTCGCGTTGCGCGACGTTTTGCGGTGCGACGGAGGGCGGCGTCCACCCGCCGCCCAGCGCGCGCACCAGATCGACCGTCGCAATCGCGAGCGCCTGGCGGCTGTGGATCAACTGGCGTTGCGCGTTCAATGCGTCGCGGTCCGCGTCGATGACCTCGAGATAGCTGACGTAGCCATGTGCGTAGCGGCTCAGCGACAGCCGCGCGGCCGCTTCGGTCGAGCGCGCCGCGCTGTCGTAGCGCACGATCCGCTCGTTCTGCGCGGCGATGTCGTTGAGCGCGTCCTGCACCTCGCGCAGCGCGCCCAGCGCGGTCGCTCGATAGTTCGCGTCGGCGAGCGCCGTGCCGGCCGTCGCAGCGGCTACCGCGGCGTCGCGCTTGCCGCCGTCGAACAGCGTTTCGGCCACGCTCGCCCCGAGGCCCCACAGCGAACTGTTGCGCTCGAGAAACGAGCCGAGGTCGCGGCTCGCGAACCCGCCCTGGGCCGTCAGCGTCAGCGTCGGCAGCCATGCGGTGCGGGCAACGCCGGTTTCGAGCGATGCCGCGTCGACACGGCGTGCCGCCGCGTAGACGTCCGGCCGCTGCGCGAGCAGCACGGACGGCAGGCCGGGCGGCACCGCCGGCACGCGAATCGCGGCGGCGGTCGGCGCGACCGTGAAGCCGGTCGGCGACACGCCGGTCAGCACCGCGAGTGCATCGACGAGGTTTTCGCGCAGCCGCCGGCTGTCCGCGAGATCGGCGCGCGCGGTATCGAGATCGGCCGCCGCGCGCAGCGCGTCGAGATCGCTTGCCGCGCCGGCCCGCACGCGCGCGGCGATCACGTCGAGCGCGGTGCGGCGCAGCTCGATCGCGCGGGCGAGCGTCGCCAGATCCTCCTCGACGAAATGCAGCGTCAGGTAGTCGCTCGCGACCTCGGTCGCGACGCGCAGCCGCACGGCCGCGCGATCGGCGTCGGCCTGCAGCACGTTCTGCCTGCCGATTTCCGCGTCGCCGCGCAGGCGGCCCCACAGATCGACTTCATAGCTCGCGTTGAACGGCACCGACCAGTTGTGCATCAGGCGCTTCGGCAACGCATTGTCGACCGTGCCGGACACCCGCGAACGGTTGAACGACGGATCGACGCCGACGGTGGGGGAAAGCGCGGCTTCGCGCACGCCGAGCAGCGCCTGCGCCTGGTCGACGCGCGCGGCGGCCGCACGGATGTCGAAGTTGCCGGCGAGCGCCGCATCGACGAGCGCGACGAGCGGCGCATCGCCGAACGACGCGGTCCATCCGGCGAGCGACGCGGCCGGTTCGCCGGGCGCATCCGCGTGGCGGAACCGGTCGGTGCCGACCGGGACGGGCGCGAGCGGCTGCGGCGCGATCGTGCAGGCGCCCAGCAGGCCGGCGGCGAGCAGCGCGACGAGGCGGCTCATGGCTGTTCCCGGCCGGCTTGCAGCGTGACGACGACCGACAGGCCGGGCCGGATACGCGGCTCGGTCGACGCCTGCCCGTCGAGCAGGATCTTGACCGGCACCCGCTGCGTGACCTTCGTGAAGTTGCCGGTCGCGTTGTCGGGCGGCAGCAGCGCGAACTGCCCGCCGGTCGCGGGCGACAGGCTGTCGACGTGCCCGTTGAAGGTCAGGTCCGGCAGCGCGTCGAAACGCAGCCGCACCGCATCGCCGGCGCGCACGTGCTTGAGCTGCGTCTCGCGGAAGTTCGCGACGACCCACGGGTGCGGTTCGACCAGCGTGAGCAGCGCCTGGCCCGGCGCGACGTGCTCGCCGGTCTCGACGGTCTTCTTCCCGACGCGGCCGTCCGTCGGCGCGACGACGGTCGTGTACTGCAGTTGCAACTCCGCATCGCGCAAGTCGGCGTCGCCCTGGTGCGACACCGCGTCGGCCGCCTGCCATGCGGCCTGCGCGCTACGCTGCTGCGCTTGTGCCGCGTCGATGCGGGCACGCGCGGACTTGCGCGCCGCGTTGGCCGCATCGAACTCCTGTTGCGACAACCCGCGCGGCGTCTCGCGGGTCAGCTCGCGCGCCCGTGCGTAGTCGAGTTCGGCCTTCTCGGCGTCGGCGTGCGCGGACACAAGCGTCGCGTCGGCCTGCTCGACCAGCGCCTTCGCGCGCATCGCATCGGCGCGCGCCTGCGCGACGCGCGCACGCTGCAGCGCGACGCGCACGTCGAAATCGCGCGGGTCGAGCCGCACGAGCGGGTCGCCCGCATGCACGAACTGGTTGTCGTCCACCAGCACGCGCTCGACGGTGCCGGCCACGCGCGGCGAGATCACGTGCAGGTGGCCCGTCACGTACGCGTCGTCGGTGCCGCGTTCATGCGCATCGTATTCGTAGACCAGCAGCGCGACGAGCCCCAGCGCGGCGCCGGCGATCAGGACGATCGGCCATCTGCGCGAGCGTGCGGGGGAGGCGGGCGGCGGGTTCGACGCGTTCGTCGGGTTCGTGCTCACAATCGGGTAACTCCATCGAACGGACAGGTTTCTTCACATCGCGCTATGCTTGCGCGAGCCTCAAATACGGGAGCCGCACGACGATGAATACCACGTTCGCCCCCGGTGGCGCGACACCGGGGCCGGCCGCACCGGCCACCGACATACCGACGTTTCGTTCCATCGCCGCGATCGCGGCCGTGCTGCTCGGCGCGATCATCTCGACGCTGACCTCGCGCATCACGTCGCTCGGGCTCGCCGACGTACGCGGCGCGCTCGGCGTCGGCTTCGACGAGGGCGCGTGGATCAACACCGCGTTCACCGCGTCGCAGATGTTCGTCGGGCCGCTCGCGATCGCGGCGGCCTTCGTGTTCGGCACGCGCCGCGTGCTGCTGGCGGGCGCCGCGGTATTCCTGGCCGTCGAAAGCATGCTGCCGCTGTGCACCGACTTCGGCACGTTCATCGCACTGCAGAGCGTAGCCGGTTTCGCGTCCGGCGTGTTCGTGCCGTTGACCGTCGGGTTCGTCGTCCGCACGCTGCCGCCGCGGCTCATTCCGTTCGGCATCGCCGCGTATGCGATGAACCTCGAGATGTCGCTGAACCTGTCGGCGACGCTCGAAGGGTGGTACAGCGAACACCTGAGCTGGCGCTGGCTGTTCTGGCAGAACGCGCTGCTGACCGTGCCGTTCATCGTGTGCCTGATGCTGTCGCTGTCCAACGAACCGGTCAAGCGCTTCGCGTCCGGTATCGACACGCGCGGCATGGTGCTCGGCGCCGGCGGGTTCGCGTGCCTGTGCGTCGCGCTCGACCAGGGCGAACGGCTGTTCTGGTTCCAGTCGCCGCTGATCGTCACGTTGCTGTGTGTCGGCATCGCGATGGTGGCCGCGTTCCTGATCCACGAGCTGGCGTCGCGCAGCGCCGGGCTCGATCTCAGTTACCTCGCGCGGCCCAACATCGCGTGGCTGATCGTGCTGGTCGGCCTCGTGCGCTTCACCGTGCTCAACACGAGCTTCATTCCGTCGGCGTTTCTCGCGAGCACCTATGGGCTGCGCCCGCTGCAGATCGGCGACACGCTGCGCTGGATCGCGATCCCGCAGCTGCTGTTCGCGCCATGCGTCGCATGGCTGCTGCAACGCGTCGATCCGCGCCGGCTGATCGTCACCGGCTTCGTGATGGTGGCGTTCGCGTTCGCACTCGGCGCGCGCCTCACGCCCGTCTGGGCCGAACCCGATTTCATCCCGTCGCAGCTGCTGCAGGCATTGGGCCAGACGATGGCGCTCACGTCGGTGATCTTCTTTTTCGGCAAGCACGTGACGGCCGAGCACGCGCTGACGTTCGGCGCGGTCGTGCAGACGACGCGCCTGCTGAGCGGGCAGCTCGGCACGACATCGATCGCGGTGATCCAGCGCATCATGGAGGCTACCCATTCGAATCTCGTCGGTCTGCATGTCACGCTGTCGGATCCGCAAACGCTGGAGCGGTTGCGAGCCGGCGCGGCGTCGCTGGTCGCGCACGGCGCGACCTTCGCGGCCGGCGACCAGGCAACTTACGCGCTGCTCGACCGGGAGGTTCGCGTCCAGGCGACCACGCTCGCGCTGGCCGACAACTTCAGGGTGGCGATGGCGTTCGCGATCGCGGGTGCGTTGATCGGCTTGCTGCTCAGGCCGGCGCGCACGCCGTGAGCGCCCGCCGCCGCGGCGGCGATCCTGGCGACGGCGCATGCGGCATGCGGAATCGCGTCGGCCTGAAAATTCCTGAAAAATGCTGAAGGGCGCGCCGGCGCGCCGCCGTGACGGTGTGACGGTGTGACGGCCGGGCGCGCCGTGTCGCGCGGCTTACGCCTTCAGGAATGCGAGCAGTTCGGCGTTGATCCGTGCGGCATCGACGACGCACATGCCGTGCGAGCCGCCCGGGATCACCTTGAGTTCCGCGTGCTTCACGATCTTCGCGGACAGCCGGGCCGAATCGTCGATCGGCACGATCTGGTCGTCGTCGCCGTGCAGGATCAGCGTCGGCACGTCGATCTTCTTCAGGTCTTCCGTGTAGTCGACCTCGGAGAATTCCTTCACGCACAGGTACTGGCCGTGCACGCCACCCATCATGCCCTGCGCCCAGAACGCATCGATCGTGCCTTGCGACACCTTTGCCTGCGGCCGGTTGAAGCCGAAGAACGGCACCGCGAGATCCTTGTAGAACTGCGAGCGGTTTTCCGCGACGTTCTTGCGGATCCCGTCGAAGACGTCCATCGGCAGGCCGCCGGGATTGGTCGCCGACTTCACCATCTGCGGCGGTACGGCGCCGATCAGCACGGCCTTCGCGACGCGCTTCGTGCCGTGCCGGCCGATGTAGTGCGCGACTTCACCGCCGCCGGTGGAGTGGCCGACGAGCGTGGCTTCGTGCAGGTCGAGCGCGTTCATCAGCGCGGCGAGATCGTCGGCATACGTGTCCATGTCGTTGCCCTGCGACGGCTGGCTCGAGCGGCCGTGCCCGCGGCGGTCGTGCGCGATCACACGGAAGCCGTGCTGCACGAGGAACAGCATCTGCGAATCCCACGCGTCGGCGCACAGCGGCCAGCCGTGCGAGAACACGACCGGACGGCCGCTGCCCCAGTCCTTGAAGTAAATCTGGGTACCGTCTTTCGTGGTGATCGTATTCATCGTATGGGCTCCTGGATGGGTGGAAGCGGCATGCTTGGGGGCAGCCGCGGCGGCTGCCGGCAGCGCAGCGGCTGCAACGGCGGTCGCGCCGGCGAGCAGCATGTCTCGGCGGCGTGCCGAGGGAACGGCGTCGGTATCTGCGGGACGCATGAAGTCTCCTTGAACGTGCGGTACAACGATGCCGCGTTGGATGGTGGGTTCGGATCTGCCCGCAGGCGGCAATCCAGCGGGCAGCCGGCGTGCGTTCGAGAGGCCGCGCGCAGGCCGGCGCGCGAACGTCGTGAACGAAAGCCGACAGGAGCCTATCCCGCGGCCATGCGGGCTGTACTGAAATCGCGCTGAATTTTCGTGAAGCCGTATGTGGTGCACGCCGCGCGACGCATGTGCGCACCGGCCAGAAAAATTAAGTCTCGCATCAAGACTCTTCAGCGGCGGCCCGCTATCGTCAGTGTCAGGTCATCCCGTCGCGGGCCGGTGCCGGCTCGCGCGGCGGATGACGATCGCGTAGCGGGCGGGTGCAAGGCATCCGGCCCGCCTCACCTGCCTGGATCTGCCATGGACGCATTCGATCGCTGGGAGCACGTGATGACGCTGCTCGACCCGTCGCCGGCCGCACGCCATTGCGCGCCGTCGCTTGTGCGCGACCCGGACACCGCGCGCCGCCGCCATTGCAACGATGCATCGGCCGCGTCGAGCGGCGGCGTGCGCCGTCGTTGCGCGATCATCGCCGCCGAGCGGCAGACCGATTCGTCGGTCCTGGTGTCGTGGAGCGACCCGACGCGCTGCCGCTACGACGAGCAGCGCTGGATCAGCGCGAAGTCGCGCGCACTCGCGCGCTGCGCGCTGACCGGCACGACGATTCGTCCCGGCGACGCGATCTACAAGCCGCAATGGCGCGGGGCCAAGCGTCCCGCGAACTACCGGGAAGTGATCCTCGCGTCCGAGATGGACCGGTTCATCGGCCGGCTGTCCCGGTCGTGACGGCGGACGCGGTACCCCGTCCGCCGGCCGACGCCGACGCGCACCGCTTTTTCACCACTGAGGAATCCGTATGAGCACGTTCACGACCCGCGACGGCGTGTCGATTCACTACAAGGACTGGGGCGCCGGGCGCCCGGTCGTGTTCATTCACGGCTGGCCGCTGAACGCGGATATGTGGGACGTCCAGATGCATTACCTCGCGTCGAACGGCCTGCGCGGTATCGCCTACGACCGGCGCGGCTTCGGCCGCTCCGGCCAGCCGTGGACGGGATACGACTACGACACGCTGGCGGACGATCTCGCGACGCTGATCGACACGCTCGGGCTGCACGACGTGACGCTCGTCGGTTTCTCGATGGGCGGCGGCGAGGTGGCCCGCTACATCGGCCGGCACGGCACGCGGCACATCGCGAAAGCCGTGCTGATCGGCTCGGTGACGCCGCTGGTCGCGCGGCGCGACGATCATCCGGACGGTGTCGACGTCGCCGTGTTCGACGGGATTCGCGCGGGCATCGTGGCCGATCGTGCGGCGTTCTACGAGCAATTCTGGCCGCTGTTCACCGGGTCGAACCGGGCCGCTTCGACGATCTCGCGCGCCGCGCTCGACTGGACGTCGTTCATGGCGCTGCAGGCCGGTTTGAAGGGAACGCTCGACTGCGTCGGCGCGTTTTCCGAAACCGATTTCCGTGCGGATCTCGACAAGTTCGACGTGCCGACGCTCGTGATTCACGGCGACGACGACCAGACGGCACCGCTCGCGCTCACGGGCGCCGTCACGGCGCGGCGCGTGCCGCACGCGACGCTGAGCATCTACGAGGGCGGCCCGCACGCGTTGTACCTGACGCATGCGCAACGCCTGAACGACGAACTGCTGGCGTTCGCGCGCGCATGATCCGGCGGTGGCGGCGGTGACGCGGCCGCACGGGCCCGGCCGGACGGCCGGCTCACTCCGCCCATTTCGACCCGAGCACCAGCCCGCAGAAATTCGTCCGACGATAGTCCGGGTCGCAACGCTCGAGCACGTCGGCGGACACGTTGCCGAACGCGGCAGCGGGGCGATGCGCGGTGCCCGCGGCGAGCGCTTCGAGAAACAGGTCCTTGAAGCAAGGGCCGCGCGGCCATGCGCGCACGATCGCATCGCGTTCGGACAGGCTCACCTCGTCGAAGTGATGCGCGAAGAGGTCGGTCTCGACGCCGGCGCCGAGCAACGCCGTCAACGGCGTCATGTATGAGTGGATCCCGAACGTCGCATGCAGCGCGATCGCGCGCCAGACCTCCGCCGCGTCGTCGGCGGCGACGCCATATCCTCGGAGGAATGCGTGCGCCGCATTCGCGCCGTCGATCTCGAAGCGCCGGCGCGAATGCCGGTAGCGCTCCGTCAAGCCGAAGTGATGGAACAGCGCGGCGACGTACAGCAGCTCGGCGTTGAACGCGATGCCGCGACGCAGCCCGATGATCGATGCAAACGCGAACACGCGCATCGCGTGCCGGAACAGCAGTTCCGGTTCGCACGCGCGTACGGTGTCGGCGGCGTCCCGTGCGAGCGGGGCGTCGGGAATCCTGATGCCGGCGATACGGTTGCCCATGGTCGTGTTCCTCACGGCGTGGTGAAAGTCGCTCGACGCTGGCGCCATCGACCCATCGTTGCGCGCCGCGCCGCTGAATGTCCTGAGCGGCGCCTGAATCGTTATGAACGGAAAATCCGACCGACCGCCGCCCGCGAAATCGGTTACACCACGTCCGGCATGTCTTTTTTACCCGGTCTTATCCGCAAATCCGGCGTGCGGTTATATTTAATTGATGAATCGAAGAAGTTAATTCCGGCAAATCGCAGGTTTTATCCTACGAAACAGATTCATGGATGAATCACTGTTTCGCGTGCAGTGAGCGCGGGATGCCGCACCGCACTGGGGCAGCGGCGCCCGCACGTGGAGACGCCGGGGAAATCGTGGTTTTCATCGATTCAAAAAATTTGCTCAATAGCTTCTGATAATTTGAATCATCTCAAGAGGCAAATGCCGTAGCATGAGCGTCCAATCGATGTCATTTTTGACAGGGCATCGATGCACGCTATCGATTGAAAATTCTCATGATCCGAATTGGAACGCTACACGTATTTCTTGACAGGCGTGAAATTCGCTCGAACGGCAAACTGCTGCGTATCGGCAGTCGCGCATTCGAAATTCTCGAACTCCTGATTCGGGCAAACGGCGCCCTGGTCTCGAAAGACGAGATCATGCAGCGCGTGTGGCCGCACACGGTCGTGGAGGAAAACAACCTGCAGGTGCACGTCGCCGCGTTGCGCAAGGCGCTCGCCGACGATCGCAACCTGATCGTGACGGTGCCGGGGCGCGGCTATCGGCTGGTCGGCGGCCGGGCCGAGGTCGCGGCCCCCGTGCGCGCCGTGACGTCGCGGCTGACGGCCGCGCCGACC
>NZ_QOBB01000252.1:0-10349 GCF_024704855.1 Burkholderia sp. HAN2018
AACGGCGTCGGCCGGCGCCGCTGGCTCGCGCCGCTGCTGCTGGTGGCCGGCGCACTGCTGTGGGCCGCGGCCGGGATGTCGCCGCTGATGCCCGGCGCGCAGTTCGCGTTCTTCGCGATCGTCGCGGTGCTGGCGCTCATGCTGCGCCGCCTGCCGGGCCATCTGCCGACGCTCGCGCTCGCGTCGCTCGCGCTGCTCGCGACGGTGCGCTACGTGTGGTGGCGCACCACGCAGACGCTCGATTTCCGCAGCCCCGTCGAGGCCATCGCGGGCTACCTGCTGTACGGCGCGGAAGCCTATACGTGGATGATCCTGCTGCTCGGCTTCGTGCAGACCGCGTGGCCGCTCGACCGGCCGATCGTGCCGCTGCCCGACGATCCCGACACCTGGCCGACCGTCGACATCTACATCCCGACCTACAACGAGCCGCTGTCGGTCGTGAAGCCGACGGTATTCGCCGCGCAGAGCATCGACTGGCCGAGCGCGAAGCTGCGCGTGTACCTGCTCGACGACGGCCGGCGCCCCGAGTTCGCGGCGTTCGCGGCCGAGGCCGGCATCGACTACCTGACGCGCGACGACAACCGCCACGCGAAGGCCGGCAACATCAACCGCGCGCTGCCGAAGACGCACGGCGAATACATCGCGATCTTCGACTGCGATCACGTGCCGACGCGCTCGTTCCTGCAGACGACGATGGGCGTGTTCCTGCGCGACCCGAAGTGCGCGCTGGTGCAGACGCCGCACCATTTCTTCTCGCCCGATCCGTTCGAGCGCAACCTCGGCACGTTCCGCGAGATCCCGAACGAGGGCAACCTGTTCTACGGCCTGGTGCAGTCGGGCAACGACCTGTGGAACGCGACGTTCTTCTGCGGCTCGTGCGCGGTGCTCAAGCGCAGCGCGCTGGAAGAGGTGGGCGGCGTTGCGGTCGAGACGGTGACCGAGGATGCGCACACGGCGCTCAAGCTGCACCGGCGCGGCTATACGTCGGCGTACCTGCCGACCGTGCAGGCGGCCGGCCTCGCGACCGAAAGCCTCGCGGGCCACGTGAAGCAGCGCACGCGCTGGGCGCGCGGGATGGCGCAGATCTTCCGCATCGACAATCCGTTCCTCGGGCGCGGGCTCGGCCTGATCCAGCGGATCTGCTACGGCAACGCGATGCTGCACTTCTTCTACGGGATTCCGCGGCTCGTGTTCCTGACGATCCCGCTCGCGTACCTGTTCTTCCACCTGTACTTCATCAATGCGTCGTCGCTCGCGCTCGCGAGCTACGTGATCCCGTACCTCGTGCTCGCGAACGTCGCGAACTCGCGGATGCAGGGGCGCTACCGTCATTCGTTCTGGGCCGAGGTCTACGAGTCGGTGCTTGCGTGGTACATCGCGCTGCCGACCACCGTCGCGTTCTTCAGCCCGAAGCACGGCAAGTTCAACGTGACCGACAAGGGCGGCAAGATCGACGAAGGCTACGTCGACTGGTCGACGTCGAAGCCGTATCTCGTGCTGTTCGGGCTGAACGTGCTCGCGATCCTCGCCGGCATCTGGCGGCTCGTGGCCGACCAGGGCGACGAGGCGTCGACGATCCTGATCACGCTCGGCTGGACCGTGTACAACCTCGCGATGCTCGGCGCCGCGCTCGCCGTCGCGCGCGAGACCAAACAGGTGCGCGTCACGCACCGGATCGCGATGCGCGTGCCGGCCACGCTGCTGCTCGCCGACGGCTCGACGGCCGCATGCTTCACGAGCGACTACTCGACCGGCGGCCTCGGCCTCGAAGCGGTGCCGGGGCTCCCGGTCGCCGTCGGCGACACGCTGACGGTGTGCGTGACGCGCGGCGACCGGCCGTTCCCGTTCCCGGTGCGCGTGAGCCGCGTGACGCCGACCCATGTCGGCGTGAGTTTCGAGGAACTGACGCTCGAACAGGAGCGCCAGCTCGTGCAATGCACGTTCGGGCGCGCGGACGCGTGGCTCGACTGGCACGAAGGCCAGCGCGTCGACACGCCGCTGCGCGGGCTGAAGGAAGTGCTGCGCATCGGCCTGGACGGCTATGTACGGATGTGGAAGGGTGCGGCGCGCGGCCTGCAGGCCATGCTGGCGCCGAAACTCGATCGGGCGCGCGACTGACGCGCGCTCATCATGGAGTGGGTTAGATGACGTTCTGGAATCTGTATTTCATCCTGAAGTTCGCGCTGTTCGCGACCGGGCACCTGCAGCCGTTCTGGCTCGCGAACCTCGCGTTCGCGGTGGCGCTCGCGATGAGCGCGCCGATCCGGCGGCGGGCGTGGCGCATCGTCCGGCAGGTCGTCGCGATCGCGATCGCGGTGCCGCTGCTCGCGCGCGAGCTGCATGCACCGCCGCTTGCCCGTCTCGCCGAGGCCGCGCGGGAAGTCAGCACGTTCCGTCTCGACTACTGGATGGAGCTGCTGCCGCGCCTGCTGCCGCCCGTGCTGGTGCTGACGGTGGCCGGCGTGCTGATCGTCTACTTCATCGTCAACCGCTGGCTGCGCGTCGCGACCTTCGTGCTGGCCGTGCTGGTCGTGATGCCGCTGTGGCAGGCCGGCAGCGGGCTGATGGCGCGCGTCGTCGCGCCGCTTCCGCAGCAGGCGAACGCGGCGGGCACGACGCTCGTCGGCCAGCCCGAGGACCACAACGCCGCGCTCGCGACGTTCCGCACGCAGGAGTCGCAGCGACAGGTCGCGTTCGGCCACCTCGGCAGCGATCCGGCCACACAGTTCGACGTGATCGTGCTGCACATCTGCTCGCTGTCGTGGGACGACCTCGATGCCGCGAAAGCGCGCAACCATCCGATGCTGAGCCATTTCGACTACCTGTTCTCGAACTTCAGCACGGCCGCGAGCTACAGCGGCCCGGCGGCGATCCGCGTGCTGCGCGCGAGCTGCGGGCAGGAAGCGCACGCCGACCTGTACAAACCCGCGCCGCAGCAGTGCCACCTGTTCTCGCAACTGGCGAGCGCCGGTTACTCGGTGCAGTCGCTGCTGAACCACGACGGCCACTTCGACAATTTCCTGCAGGTGATCCACGACAACATCGGCGTGGCCGACGCGCCGATGATCTCGAACGCAGCCGCGCCCGTTGCGATGCACGCGTTCGACGGCTCGGCGATCAAGGACGACTACACGACGCTCGCGAACTGGTATGCGCAGCGCGCGTCGGTGCAAGGCCCGGTCGCGCTGTACTACAACACGATCAGCCTGCACGACGGCAACCGGATCGTCGGCAGTTCGCTGACGAGCATCGACTCGTATCCGCAGCGCGTGACGAAGATGATGAACGACTTCGACCGCCTCGCCGACCTGATCGCGCAATCGGGCCGCCGTGCGGTGATCGTATTCGTGCCCGAGCACGGCGCCGCGCTGCGCGGCGACAAGTACCAGGTCGCGGGCCTGCGCGAGATCCCGACGCCGCGCATCGTGCACGGGCCGGTGGGCGTGCGGCTCGTCGGCTTTGCCGGCAATCACGGCGCGACGACCGTGATCGACCAGTCGACCAGCTTCCTCGCGCTCGCGCAACTGCTGTCGAACCTCGTGTCGAACAGCCCGTTCAAGCCGGGCACGACGCTCGCGCAATACGCGGCCGACCTGCCGCGCACGCGGATGGTCGGCGAGAACGAGGGCACGGTGACGATGCAGACGGCCGAGGGTTACTCGGTGAAAACTCCGGATGGCGTATGGATCGACGAACAGTAATGCTGCACGGTGACGGCGACGACGATCGCCTGTCGCAACCGAACGACGTGCTCGGCCTCGCGCGGCATCTGCCCGCGCTCGATCCCGGGCGTTACGTCGACGAGCAGGCGCGCCGTGCGTTCATCGAGTCGCTCGATCGCTGGCCGACACTGGCGAAGCTGATGGGATTGAAACCGTCGACGTAACACGGACGGGACGACGGCCGGCATGCGTGCCGGCCGTCGGTTGCCTGCGGGCGATCCTGCCTATTGGGCCTATTGCGCCTGTTGCGCCTTGCGTTCCGGCTGGCGCGTCCATTCGTTTTCTTCGCCCGGCACCTTGCCGAAGGTCTGATCGGCCCACGCGGCGCGGGCCGCGTCGATCTTCGCGCGCGTGCTCGACACGAAATTCCATTCGATGAAACGCTCGCCCGGCAGGTGCGCACCGCCGAGCAGCATCACGCGTGCGCCGCTTGCGCTGGCGAGCGCCACGGTCGCGCCGGGTTCGAGCACGGCCATCGTCGCGGGGGCGAGCGGCGTGCCGTCGATGGCGAGGTCGCCGTCGACCAGGTACACACCGCGTTCCTCATGTTCGGCATCGAGCGCGAGCGTGCCGCCAGCCGCGAATTCCGCATACGCATAGAGCGTCGGCGAAAACACGGCGACCGGCGACGCGAGCCCGAACGCGGTACCCGCGATCACGCGCACGGTCGTGCCGTCACGCGTGAACGACGGCAGCGTGTCGGCCGGATGATGGACGAACGCGGGCGTGGTGTCTTCATGCTCGACCGGCAGCGCGACCCAGGTCTGGATCCCGTGCACCGGCTGCTCGCGCGGCCGGTCTTCGTCGGGCGAACGCTCCGAATGCACGATGCCGCGGCCGGCCGTCATCCAGTTCACGTCGCCCGGCACGATCTTCTGCCGGAAGCCGAGGCTGTCGTGATGCATCAGCGAGCCGTCGAACAGGTAGGTGACGGTCGCGAGGCCGATGTGCGGATGCGGCAGCACGTCGATGCCGCGGCCGGCCGGCAGCACGGCCGGCCCCATCTCGTCGAAGAAGATGAACGGGCCGACGAGGCGTGCGGCGCGCGCGGGCAGCACGCGGCGCACGACGAGGTTGCCGATGTCGCTTTCGCGCGGCGTGAGCAGGGTCTTGATCGAGGCGGACATGGTGGGGATTCTCGTGGTCGGTGCGGGGCGCGTCAGGCGATCGCCGTGTCGATGGTGATCGGATGCGAGAGGATCTTGTGCACCGGGCATGCGTTCGCGATCTGCAGCAGGCGTTCGCGCTGTTCGCCGGACAGGTCGCCGTCGAGCGTGATGCGACGCACGATCGTGCTGCCCGCGCTGCCCGATTCGTGCGCGAGCTTCACGTGCACTTCGGCGAGCGGCCAGCCCTTGCGTTGCGCGTACATCTTCAGCGTGATCGCGGTGCATGCGCCGAGGCTCGACAGCAGCAGCGCGACGGGCGTCGGCGCGGTGTCGCCGCCGCCGAGCGGCGTGGGCTCGTCGGCGCGCCACTGGTGGACGCCGTCGGTGAAGTGGACGAGGTAATCGACGGCGCCGATGCTTGCTTCGACGGACAGTTCGCTCATTGCGGTTCCATAAGGAGAAAGGGGGAGGCGGCGGCTTGGCCGGGCTTCAGGGTTCGAGCAGGCGCTGCAGGCGCAGCTCCTCGAAATCGAGTTCCGATTCGATCCGGTGCAGCACCGTGTCGTCGACCTTGCCGTCGCGATGCAGGTCGAGCAGCGCACGGCGCGACACGCCGACGAGGTCGAGTTCGACGCGCAGCATGCGCGCCCGCACGTTGGCCGGTTCGGTGCCGTGACGATGCGCGCGTTCGTTGAAGGTCACGCGGTTCCGGTATTCGGCGAGCAGGCGGTCGAGCGAAGGGCGTTCGAGGCTCGACCCGCGCTGTTCGAGCGCGTCGAGTTCGGCGAGCGCCGCGCCGAACGTGTGCGCGCGCACGGCATGTTCGGACATCGTGTGCCGCGCGGCCGGGCGCAGCTTCAGTACGCGGATCAGCGGCGCGAGCGTGCCGCCCTGCACGACGAGCGTCGCGATGATCAGCAGGAACGTGCTGAACAGGATCAGGTCGCGGCCGGGGAAGGTGGCCGGCAGTGCGATCGCGGCCGCGAGGCTCACGACACCGCGCATGCCCGACCAGCCGAGCACGACGGCTTCGCGCCACGACCACGGAGCGTGGCCCGCGCGCGGCGCGCGCAGGCGGCCCGGCAGCCACATCGCGACGAACACCCACACGAGGCGCGCGCCGATCGCGGCGGCAGTGGCGGGCAGCGCGACGCGCAGGCCGGCCATCAGCACCGCGCCTTCGTGGTTCACGCGTGCGAGGATCGCGTGCAGCGCGAGGCCGATCAGGATGAACACGAGCGCGTCGAGCACGAACACGATCGCTTCCCAGGTCGCCTTCGCCTTGATCCGCATGTCGGCGTCGAACACGCGATGCTGGCGCACGCCGAGCACGAGGCCGCAGGTCACCACCGACAGCACGCCCGAGCCGTCGACGGCTTCCGCGATCCCGTAGCTGCCCCACGCCATCGCGAAGGTCACGACGATGCCGAGCATCGGGTCGCGCAGGCGCGGCAGCACCCAGCACATCGCATGGCCGCACGCGAGGCCGACCGCGATGCCGATCAGCGTCAGCGAGAAGAACAGGCCGGTGGCGCTGGCGGCCGTGATCGATACCGCCAGCGCGGCCGACACGGCCATCTGGTACAGCAGCAGACCCGACGCATCGTTGACGAGGCTCTCGCCTTCGAGCACCGCGACGAGCCGCGCGGGCAGCGGGTGGCGCTGCAGGATGGCCTTCGCGGCAACCGCGTCGGGCGGCGACACGATCGCGCCGAGCGTGAAGCAGGCGGCCCACGGCAGCGCCGGGTTCACGGCATGCACGGCAAGCGCGACCGCGACGGTGGTGAACACCACCGCGCCGAGCGCGAGCGACGCGATCGATGCGAGCTCCTGCCGGAATTCCTTCCACGCGGTGTAGAACCCGCTCGACATCAGCAGCGGCGGCAGCACGGCCACGAGCAGCAGCGCCGGGTCCATGTCGGGCACACGCTTGCCGGCGACCGCGACCACGCAGCCGCCGAGCAGCAGCACGACGGCCGGCGGAATCGAGATGCGTTCGGCGAGCCACGTGAGCGCGCCCGCGCCGCAGATCAACAGCAGCAGGTAATGGAACAGTTCGACGTTGGTCATGAGCCTGGCGTCACGACGGCTTGCGGTCGTTGGCGGCGCCGCCCGGCAGCGTACCGAACATGTGCTGGCTGCATTGTGCGTCGCGCCATGCGGTATTGAGCCGGTGGCCGGACAGCATCCGGCGCGCGAGCGGGAGGATCTGTTCGCCGGCCAGCATGCCGAGCAGGCCGAGGAGCGCGATGATCGGCGGCGCCGGCGAATTCACGCCGAGCGCGCCGTAGATGACACCGGCGAGGATGCCGGCGAACAGCGACAGAAAATACGGTTTCATGATGAAAACCTCTCGTGATAGGCTGATCGGGCGCGAAGGCGGTGCCTTCAATGTGCTGGAAGCGTATCGGGTTTACGTGCGGAAAAAAAGGGCGGACAGCCCTCGGAGACCCCCTCTTTCGGAATTCGATCGATTCCATTTCTTGGATGTTCGAGCCGCGACTTTTCCGATTAAATGGCTGCAACCGGAACACGCCAATCCGGGGCAACGCACAGCCGGCTCCTCCGCCATCCCGGTCGAGGCAAGCCTTGAACGTTTCCAGACCAAAGGATGATTCGCGCCATGAGCAACGCCAAACTTGAAGTCCTCACTCCCCACAATAGCCAGATCATCTTCATCGACCAGCAGCCGCAGATGGCGTTCGGCGTGCAGTCGATCGATCGCCAGACGCTGAAGAACAACGTCGTCGGGCTCGCCAAGGCCGCGAAGGCATTCAACATCCCCACCACGATCACGACGGTCGAAAGCGACAGCTTCTCGGGTTACACCTATCCCGAGCTGCTCGACGTGTTTCCGAACCAGAAGACGCTCGAGCGCACGTCGATGAACTCGTGGGACGACCAGAAGGTGCGCGACGCGCTGGCCGCGAACGGCCGCAAGAAGGTGGTCGTGTCCGGCCTGTGGACGGAGGTCTGCAACACGACGTTCGCGCTCTGCGCGATGCTTGAAGGCGACTACGAGATCTACATGGTGGCCGACGCGTCGGGCGGCACGTCGAAGGACGCGCACGACTACGCGATGCAGCGGATGATCCAGGCCGGCGTCGTGCCGGTCACCTGGCAGCAGGTCGCGCTCGAATGGCAGCGCGACTGGGCGCGCCGCGACACCTACGACGCGGTGATGGAGATCGCGAAGGAACACTCGGGCGCGTACGGGATGGGTGTCGACTACGCGTACACGATGGTCCACAAGGCCGCCCAGCGCACCGCGACGCCGCACGAGTCGATTCCGGCCGTGCCGGCGAAGTAACCGGCCGCATGCTGCCGCCCGGTCAGACGGGCGGCAGCGCCCACGGCGCGTGCGACAGGTGTTCGACGAGAAAGTCGAGCAACGCCGTCACGCGCGCGGCGCGCAGCATGCCGGGCGGCGTGACGAGGTTGACGTTGATATCGGGAATTTTCCAGTCATGCATCACTTCCTCGAGCGCGCCGCTTTGCAACTCGTTCCACACCAGGAACGACGGCTGCAGCGCAAGGCCCTGGCCGGCGATCAGCGCGGGGCAGAGCACGTCGGCGTTGTTCGCGCGAATGCGCCCGCGCACCGGCACGCCGAATTCCTCGCCCGACGTCTTGTGGCGGAAGCGCCAGTATTCGGGCGTCGGAATGTTCGTGTAGGTCAGGCATACGTGCTGGTCGAGTTCGTTCGGATGAGTCGGCCGGCCGTGCCGGTCGAGATACGCGGGCGACGCGACGAGCGGCCGGCGCACCGCGCACAGGCGGCGCGCACGCAGCGACGAATCGTTCAGTTCGGCGATCCGGATCGCGACGTCGAAGCCGCCGGACACGATGTCGACGAAGTGATCGGTCAGCACGAGGTCGACGTCGACGCGCGGATAGCGCTCGAGAAACGCGGGCAACAGCGGCGCGAGATTGCACAGGCCGTAGGACATCGGCGCGTTCACGCGCACGAGGCCGTGCGGTTCGAGCGCATGCGCGGAGGCTTCGCCTTCGATCAGCTCGGCATCGGCGAGCAGCCGGATCGCGCGATCGCGCAGCAGCTCGCCGGTCGGCGTGAGCGACAGCTTGCGCGACGTGCGGTACAGCAGCATCGCGCCGAGGCGCTTTTCCAGGCGGGCGATCGCTTTCGACACGGTCGGTTGCGATACGCCGAGCAGGTCGGCGGCCTTGGCGAACGAACCGGTCTCGGCGACGCGCGCGAAGATGGCCCAGGCTTCGAGATCGGGAAGATGTTGCATGGCTGGAAGGCGTGGCGGGCAAGCGAAGCGGGTGGGGCGGCAGCGGATCGCGCCGCGTGCGCATGGCGCCCGTGCGGGCGGAAATGCGGGTCATTCTAATCCAGTCGTGAGGAGCGTATGGAATCGTATGTCGTTTCATTGGGTGCCGGCATGCTGGTCGGCGTCATGTACAGCGTGGTCAAGGTGCGCTCGCCCGCACCGCCGCTGATTGCCCTGGTCGGGCTGGCCGGCATGCTGGTCGGCGTCGCGGCCGTCGCACCGGTCCGTCACTGGCTCGGTTTCTGACTGGATCGAGGACACATTGATGAACGCACCCGCCACTCAACCGGATCTGATCCTTCACAACGGAAGGTTCACGACCCTCGACCGCGCGAACCCCGTCGCGACCGCCGTCGCAATCAAGGACGGCCGCTTCGTCGCGGTCGGCCACGACGCGGACGTGATGCCGCTCGCGGGCCGCGCGACGAAGGTCGTCGATCTCGAGGGCCGCGGCGCGCTGCCGGGCCTGATCGACAACCACTGCCACGTGATTCGCGGCGGCCTGAACTACAACATGGAACTGCGTTGGGACGGCGTGCCGTCGCTCGCGGTTGCAATGGACATGCTCAAGCGGCAGGTGGCGATCACGCCCGCGCCGCAATGGGTGCGCGTGGTCGGCGGCTTCACCGAGCACCAGTTCGCCGAGAAGCGCCTGCCGACGATCGACGAACTCAACGCGGCCGCGCCCGATACGCCGGTGTTCATCCTGCACCTGTACGATCGCGCGCTGCTGAACGCGGCCGCGCTGCGCGTAGTCGGCTACACGAAGGACACGCCGGAGCCGCCGGGCGGCACGATCCTGCGCGATGCCGCGGGCAACCCGACCGGGCTGCTGCTCGCGAACCCGAACGCGACGATCCTGTACGCGACGCTCGCGAAGGGGCCGAAGCTGCCGTTCGAATACCAGTACAACTCGACGCGCCACTTCATGCGCGAACTGAACCGTCTCGGCGTGACCGGCGTGATCGACGCGGGCGGCGGTTCGCAGAACTATCCGGACGACTACGAGGTGATCCGCAAGCTGCACGACGCGGGCGAGATGACGATCCGGATCGCGTACAACCTGTTCACGCAGAAGCCGAACGCCGAGAAGGAAGACTTCGTGAACTGGACGAAGAGCACGAAGTATCACGACGGCACCGACTACTTCCGCAACAACGGCGCGGGCGAAATGCTGGTGTTCTCGGCGGCCGACTTCGAGGACTTCCGCGTCGCGCGTCCGG
>NZ_QOBB01000253.1:0-9607 GCF_024704855.1 Burkholderia sp. HAN2018
GCCCCAGCGCCGCGCGTAGCGGTACGCGCGCATCACGCGCGCGCCGCCTGCCCCCGCACGGCGCACGCCGGACGCGCGCGCCGCCAACGCTTCAGGCATTCGCCTCCCCTACCTCCTCGGCCCGATGGCAGGCCACGCGCCGGCCGTCGACCTCGCGCAGCTGCGGCTCCTCCGCACGGCAGCGCTCGACCGCATACGGGCAGCGCTGGTGGAACGCGCAGCCCGACGGCGGATTGAGCGGCGACGGCAGTTCGCCCTGCAGCTTGATCTGCACGCGGCGGTCTTCCTCGAAGATCGCCGGCGTCGCCGACATCAGCGCGCGCGTGTACGGATGGCGCGGCCGCGCGTAGATCGTCGCCTTGTCGCCGAGCTCGGCGACGCTGCCGAAGTACATCACCATCACGTCGTCCGCGACGTGCTCGACCACCGACAGGTTGTGCGAGATGAACACGTAGCTCGTCTTGAACTGCTCCTGCAGATCCATGAACAGGTTCAGGATCTGCGCCTGGATCGACACGTCGAGCGCGGACACCGGCTCGTCGGCGACGACGATGCGCGGATCGAGGATCATCGCGCGCGCGATCGCGACACGCTGGCGCTGGCCGCCCGAGAACATGTGCGGATAGCGCTTCGCGTGTTCGGGCCGCAGGCCGACCGTGCGCATGATCTGCGCGATGCGCTGCGCGCGCTCGGCGGCCGTCAGGTTCGCGTTGATCTCGAGCGGCTCGGAGAGCGTCTGCTCGACGGTCTTGCGCGGGTTCAGCGACGCGAACGGGTTCTGGAACACCATCTGCACGCGGCGGCGCAGGTCGGCGACCGTCTCGCGGTTCGCGCCGGCGACGTCCTTGCCGTCGATCGTCAGGTGGCCCGCGGTGGGCGTCTCGATCATCGTGAGCTGGCGCGCGAGCGTGGATTTTCCGCAGCCCGATTCGCCGACGACGGCGAGCGTCTTGCCGCGCTTCAGCGAGAACGACACGCCGTTCAGCGCCTTCACCGTACCCTGCCCGAACATCCCGCGTTTCACCGAATAGTGTTTCGCGAGGCCGTCGGCCACCAGCACGGCTTCCTCGTCGTGCGGCGTGGCACGCGTCTGATTGACTGCATTCATCGTGCACCTCCCGTCAGGTCGAGGTTGGAAACATTGAGCGGCTTGATGCAGCGCGCACGCATCGCATCGTTGGCCGGCACCAGCGTATCGAGCGCCGGCCGCGCCTTGCGGCAATCGTCGACGACGTACTTGCAGCGCGGCGCGAACAGGCACCCGGACGGGCGATCATCGCGGCCCGGCACCATGCCCGGCAATGCGGCAAGGCGACGCGCCCCCTTATTGTGCTCGGGAATCGCGGCGAGCAGCGCTTCGGTGTACGGATGATGCGGCGCGCGGAAGATGTCGGGCACGCGATTGGTCTCGATGACCTCGCCCGCGTACATCACCGCGACACGCTGCGCGACTTCCGACACCACGGCCAGGTCGTGCGAGATCAGCACGAGCGCCATCCCGCGCTCCTTCTGCAGCTTCACGAGCAGGTCCATGATCTGCGCCTGGATCGTCACGTCGAGCGCGGTGGTCGGCTCGTCGGCGATCAGCAGCTTCGGGTTGCACGCGACGGCCATCGCGATCATCACGCGCTGGTTCATCCCGCCCGACATCTGGTGCGGGAACGACGCGATGCGGTTCTTCGCATCGGGAATGCCGACCTGGTCGAGCAGTTCGAGCGCGCGCCGGTGCAGCGCGTCGCCGCGCAGCCCTTCGTGCAGCTTCAGCACTTCCTTGATCTGGTAGCCGACGGTGTAGCTCGGGTTCAGGCTCGTCAGCGCATCCTGGAACACCATCGCGATGTCCTTGCCGACGATCTTGCGGCGCGCTTTCGGCGATGCCTTCAGCAGGTCCACGCCGTTGAACGTGACCTCGTCGGCCGTCACCTTGCCCGGCGCGTCGATCAGGCCCATCAGCGCCATCATCGTCACGCTCTTGCCCGAGCCCGATTCGCCGACGACGCCCACCACCTCGCCCGGCGCGATCGACAGGTTGATCCGGTCGACGGCGGGCAGGCCGTTGAAGTTCACCGCGAGATTGCGGATGGTCAGTAGGTTCTCGCTCATGTCATGCCATCCGCTTCAGTTTGGGATCGAGCGCGTCGCGCAGCCCGTCGCCGAGCAGGTTGATCGCGAGCACCGAAATCAGGATCGACAGGCCGGGCATCGTCACGATCCACCATGCGTTGTCGATGTAGTCGCGCGCGGACGCGAGCATCGCGCCCCACTCGGCGGTCGGCGGCTGCACGCCGAGGCCGAGGAAGCCGAGCGCGGCCGCGTCGAGGATCGCCGACGAGAAGCCGAGCGTCGCCTGCACGATCAGCGGCGCCGTGCAGTTCGGCAGCACCTGCGAGAACATCAGGCGCAGCGTGCCGGCACCGGCCACGCGCGACGCCGTCACGTACTCCTTCTGCAGTTCGCCGAGCGCCGACGCGCGCGTGAGACGCACATAGGCCGGCAGCGCGACGATCGCGATCGCGAACATCGTGTTGGTGAGGCCCGGGCCGATGATCGCGACGACCGCGACCGCGAGCAGCAGCGACGGCAGCGCGAGCAGCACGTCCATGATGCGCATCACGGGCGTGTCGGCCCACTTCTGGAAGAACGCGGCGACGAGCCCGAGCACGATGCCGGGGATCAGCGCGAGCACGACCGACACGAAGCCGATCCAGAACGACATCCGTGCGCCGAACATCAGGCGCGACAGGATGTCGCGGCCCGCTTCGTCGGTGCCGAGGATGAATTGCCAGTTGCCGCCCGCGAGCCATGCAGGCGGAATCTTCACGTAGTCGCGGTATTGCTCGACCGGGCTGTGCGGCGCGAGCACCGGTGCGAGCAGCGCGACCAGGATCAGCACGATCACGACGATCCCGGCGCCGACGGCGCCGCGGTTGCGCGAGAAGTTGGCCCAGAACTCGCGCAGCGCGAGCGCACGGCCGCCGGCCGGCGCGGATTCGCTCGGCAAGGTGTTTTGCAGATTGCTCATGGAATTACCTCGTGTGGCGGATGCGCGGATTCAGCACGCCGTACAGCAGGTCGACGACCAGGTTCACGACGATCACGAGCGTCGCGATCAGCAGGATGCCGCCCTGGACGACCGGATAGTCGCGACGGCCGATCGCATCGATCAGCCACTTGCCGACACCGGGCCACGAAAAGAGCGTCTCGGTCAGCACGGCGCCCGCGAGCAGCGTGCCGATCTGCAGGCCGATCACGGTGACGACCGGGATCAGCGCATTGCGCAGCGCATGCACGACGACCACGCGCGCGGGCGACAGCCCCTTCGCGCGTGCGGTGCGGATGTAGTCCTCGCGCAGCACTTCGAGCATCGACGAGCGCGTCATCCGTGCGATCACCGCGAGCGGGATCGTGCCGAGCACGATCGCGGGCAGGATCAGGTGGCTGACCGCCGACTTGAACGAGCCTTCGTCCGGCGCGAGCAGCGCGTCGATCAGCATGAAGCCCGTCGGATGGGGGAAGTCGTATTCGACGGCGATGCGCCCCGACACGGGCGTCCAGCCGAGGTATGACGAAAACACCATGATGAGGATCAGCCCCCACCAGAAGATCGGCATCGAGTAGCCGGTGAGCGCGGTGCCCATCACGCCGTGATCGACGACCGAGCCGCGCCGCAGCGCGGCGATCACGCCGGCCGGCAGGCCGACCGCGAGCGCGAACACGAGCGCGCACAGTGACAGTTCGACGGTCGCCGGGAAGCGCGCGAAGAACTCGCCCGCGACGCTCGTGTTGGTGATGATCGACGTGCCGAGGTCGCCATGCAGCGCCCGGCCGATGTAGTGGAGGTACTGCATGGGCAGCGGCTGGTCGAGCCCGAGGCGTTTCATCGCCTCCGCATGCATCGCGGGATCGACGCCGCGCTCGCCCATCATCACTTCGATGGGGTCGCCCGGTATCAGGTGAATCAGCGCAAACGCCAGGATGGTGATGCCGATGAAGGTCGGGATCACCATCCCCACGCGGCGCAACACGAATGTGAACATGATGCGTCTCGTATTTTCTTGTGGGAAATGTGCGACCGGCGACGGGAAGCTTTTGGCCTCCCGCCGCCGGATGAATTAGCCGGTCTTCGCGACAGCTTACGACAGGCGTATTACTTCACGCCAACACCGTCGAAACGGGCGTAGCCGAGCGGCTCGATACGCATGTCGACCACGTTCTTGCGCACCGGCTGGTAGACCGTCGAGTTCGCGATCGGCGAGAACGGCAGCTGTTGCGCGAAGATCTGCTGGGCCTGCGTGTAGAGCTTCGTCCGCGCGTCCTGGCCCGTCGTCGTGCGGCCCTTCTGGACCAGCTCGTCGAACGGCTTGTAGCACCAGTGCGAGAAGTTGTTGCCCTTGATCGCTTCGCAGCCGAGCAGCGTGCCGAGCCAGTTGTCCGGGTCGCCGTTGTCGCCCGTCCAGCCGATCAGCATCGTGTCCTGCTCGCCCGAGTGCGCGCGCTTGATGTACTCGCCCCACTCGTACGTGACGATCTTCGCCTTCACGCCGATCTTCGCCCAGTCGGCCTGGATCATCTCCGCCATCAGGCGGGCGTTCGGGTTGTACGCGCGCTGCACGGGCATCGCCCACAGCGTGATCTCGAAGCCGTTCGCATAGCCGGCCTTCGCCAGCAGCGCCTTCGCCTTCGCGGTGTCGTACGCGGCCATCTTCAGGTTCTTGTCGTACGACCATTGGGTCGGCGGCATCGGCGCGGAAGCCGCTTGGCCGGCACCCTGGTAAACGGATTCGAGGATCGCCTTCTTGTTGATCGCCATGTCGAGCGCCTGACGCACCTCGAGCTTGTCGACCGGCTTGTGCTCGACGTTGTACGCGAGGTAACCGAGGTTGAAGCCTGCCTGCGACGGCATGTCGACACCCGCATCGGCCTTCAGCGTCGCGATGTCGGCCGGACGCGGATAGCTCATCACCTGGCATTCGTTGCGCTTGATCTTCTGCACGCGCACGCCCGGGTCGGGCGTGATCGAGAAGATCAGCTTCGAGATCTTCACTTCGCCCTTCTTCCAGTAATCAGGATTGCCGTCGAACCGGATCGTCGCATCCTTCGTGTAGCTGCGGAAGATGAACGGGCCCGTGCCGACCGGCTTCTGGTTGATGTCGGCGGCCTTGCCGGCCTTCATCAGCTGGTCGCCGTATTCGGCCGACAGGATCGACGCGAATTCCATCGCCATGTTCTGGATGAACGGCGCATTCGGCTCGGCCAGCGTGAACTTCACGGTGTACGGATCGACCTTCTCGACCTTCGTGATCAGCTTGTCGAGGCCCATGTCGGTGAAGTACGGGAACGACACCGGGTACGCCTTGCGGAACGCCTGGTTCGGGTCGAGCATGCGCTGGAACGTGAACAGCACGTCGTCCGCGTTGAATTCACGCGTCGGCTTGAAGAAGTCGGTCGTGTGGAACTTCACGCCGTGGCGCAGGTGGAACGTGTACACCTTGCCATCGGGCGATACGTCCCATTTCTCGGCGAGGCCCGGCTCGACCTTCGTGCCGCCGCGCTCGAATTCGACGAGGCGGTTGTAGACGGTGAACGTGGCGGCGGTGAAATCGACGCCGGTCGTAAATTGCGCGGAATCGAAACCCGCCGGGCTGCCTTCTGAGCAGTAGACGAGCGTTTTGTTCGGAATCTGTGCGAATGCAGAACCCGCGACGCCGAGCGATGCCGCTGCCACGCCTGCAATGGCGGTAACACGCAGGGTGTGCAACAGACGGTTGTATTCCATGTTTCCTCCAGGTCTCCAGGTCGGAACCGGCCCGCCAGGGGCCGGCGTACGCGGATATTACTTGAGCTAACGATGTGGCAACAAGCTGGAGAAAAAACTCTTCTACATGACCGCGCGGGTTTGTGCCGATGTTTAGTGTGGGTAAAAAATGCGAAAACGCGCGCGAGCGACAATTTCGTTCATCTCGCGCAAGTTTCGTTCGGCAACTAAACAATTCGGGCGCGAACACGAAGGCTCGATACGCCGTTTTCGCGTGTTCCGCAGCACATCATTGCGTTTTGCGAAACGATCCGATGACCGTCTTCAAATCGTCATGTCGTCATGCGGGTGCGTCGAGGTCGGCGCTGCGTGCGGGCACGAACGCGACCGCGACGATCGACAGCGCGATCCCCGCCATCACGTAGTAAGTCGGCGCGAGCGGCGTGCCCGTGACCTTGATCAGCCACGTGACGATGAACTGCCCGAAACCGCCGAACAGCATCACCGCGACGTTGTATGCGATCGACAGCCCGGTCGAGCGCACGTTGGCCGGGAACAGCTCGGCGATCATCGCGCCAAACGGCCCGTAGTAGCCCGCGAGCGTGATCGACAGCACGACCTGCACCGCGATCAGCCGCGCGATGCTCGGCGCCGCGTCGAGCCACGCGAACAGCGGATACATCAGCGCGAGCGTCAGCACCAGCGACCACAGCGACAGCCCCTTGCGGCCGATGCGGTCCGACCACGCGCCCGCGACCGGCGACAGCACCATCAGCAGCAGGTTGCCGGCGATCACCGCGTAGAACGATTCCGCGTAGGGCAGCTTCAGCTGCTTCACCGCGAAGGTCGGCAGATAGCTGATCAGCACGTAGATCGTCACCGTCAGCGCGATCACCGAGCCGAGCCCGCACAGCACCTCGCGCGGGTGGCGCGTGAACACTTCGCCGAGCGTCGCGCGGCGCGCGTTCTGCTGCGCATGCAGGAACGCTTCGGAATCGGCGAGATGGCGGCGGATGTAGAAGCCGATCGGGCCGATCACGAGCCCGAGGATGAACGGCACGCGCCAGCCCCAGCTGCGCAGTGCATCGTGCGACAGCCCGCGCGTGACGGCCGCGCCGACGAGCGCGCCGATCAGCAGCGCGGCCGCCTGGCTCGCCATCTGCCAGCTGCCGTAGAAGCCGCGTTTCGAGAACGGCGCGGCCTCGATCAGCAGCGCCGTCGCGCTGCCGAATTCGCCGCCCGCGGAGAAGCCCTGCAGCAGGCGGCCCAGCACGATCAGGATCGGCCCGCCGATGCCGATCGCCGCATAGGGCGGCGCGACCGCGAGCAGGAAGATGCCGCCCGTCATCAACAGGATCACGAGGGACAGCGCGGCCTTGCGGCCGGCGCGATCCGCGTACAGCCCGAACACGATGCCGCCGATCGGGCGCATGAAGAACGCGACGCCGAACGTCGCCGTCGTCAGCAGCAGCGACGAATATTCGCTGGAGGTCGGGAAGAACAGCTCGGCGATCACGACCGTCATGAAGCCGAACACCGTGAAGTCGTACCACTCGAGCGCGTTGCCGATCACGGCGGCGAACACCGCGCGGCGGTTCAGCGCACGCTCGGGCCGAATCGTTTTCGTTGAATTCGCAATCGTCGCCATGCGTGCCTCGTCCTCGTCAGTACGCCGTGTCGGGCGGCGCGGTGCGCGGGGTGCCCGCGGCGCGCTGGTTTGCAGCGAGTGTAGAAAGCGACGGAACCGTTTTCAAGCAATAAAAAACGCCCGCCATCGTTCGACGGCGGGCGTTTTGCGGTTTTCGCCACAATGCGGCATCGCACGATGCCGCACGGGCCTCAACCCATCTTCGAGAAGGCGCTGCACCAGCCCTTCGCCGACACCTGCTTGCCGGGGAAGGCGCCGCACGGGCCCGAGGCCGAGCCCTTCTTGCCCTGGTACAGCATGCAGGCCGCGCAATCCTGGCCCGCTGCGTATTTCGGGTACTTCGTCTTGTCGACCTTCGTGGCATCGGCCTTGTAGCCGAGCGCCACGGCGGTCGGATCGGTTTCCGACAGCATCGGCGCATCGGCCAGCGCTTCGCGCGACAGCGCCAGCGCGGACACGGCACCAATGCTCGTAATCAGGAAACTCCGACGGGATGTTTTCATGGGGGACTCGCTCCAACGTTATCGGTTTGAAAGCTGTTCCAGGGTCTGTCTACCGATGGAACACGCATGCGAAGGCCCGAAATCGCTCGCAGGGCAAGGAGGGAGGAGCGCCGTTTGGCCGAGCCAAACAAGCGACGACCGACGCCGCCATGCGGGCGATTTCGGGCCTTCCCGTGGAAACGATACCGATTAGGGGTTGCCCCGAGAAGGGCCGCTCGCCGCGTTGCACTCCTTGCGAATACGTCCAGTATTCGCGGCGTCGCGCGCCTCGCGAGCGGCCCTTCTCGGGGCAACGCATGCGTGTTCCATCGGTAGACAGACCCTGTACAGCCGTTCGACAGAATAACGCTCAAGCGAATAAATGTGCGCGCCGAAATTCCAGAGATAAGGAATTTCACACGGCTGCCATTTGGCCGCAACCTGGCCGACACGCACACGCGACATGCCCGCTACACGCCCGCCACATCAGCGGTAAGCCGCCATGTCGCCCACGCGCTGCGCGAGCGCGAGCGACGCGGTGAGCCCCGGCGACTCGATGCCGAACAGGTTCACGAGCCCGCGCACGCCATGCTGCGCGGCGCCCTGCACGATGAAATCGGCCGGCGGCTCGCCCGGCCCCGCGAGCTTCGGCCGGATGCCCGCGTACGCCGGCTGCAGCGCATCGTCGGGCAAGCCCGGCCAGAACGCGCGGATCGACGCGTAAAACGCGGTCGCACGCGCCGGATCGACTTCGTAGCGCAGCGAATCGCACCACTCGACATCCGGGCCGAAGCGCGCCTGCCCGCCGAGATCGAGCGTCAGGTGCACGCCGAGCCCCGCGCGATCGGGCATCGGGTAGATCAGGTGCGAGAACGGCGCGCGGCCCGACAGGCTGAAGTAATTGCCGCGCGCGAGATAGAGCGGCGGCACCCAGCGCGGGTCGAGGCCGCGCGTGCGGCGCGCCAGCGCCTGCGCGCCGAGGCCCGCGCTGTTGATCACGCACGCGGCCTCGATCTCGGCGGGCGCGTCGCCGCCCGTGCGCACGACGAAGCGCCCGCCGCGCAGCACGTCGATCGATTCGACCGGGGATTTCAGCGCGCATACGGCGCCGTCGCGCTCGGCGTCGCCGAGCAGCGCGAGCATCAGCTGGTGGCTGTCGACGATGCCGGTGGACGGCGAGAACAGCGCCTCGACGCATTCGAGCGCGGGCTCGAGCGTCTGCGCCTCGGCACGCGTGAGCGGCATCAGGTCGAGCACGCCGTTTTCGGCCGCGCGCGCGGCGATCGCCTTCAACTGCTTCACCTGCGCGGCGCTCGTGGCGACGAGCAGCTTGCCGGTGCGCCGGTGCGGCACGTGATGCGTCTCGCAGAATTCGTACAGCAGGTCGCGCCCGTGCACGCACGACGTCGCCTTCAGCGACCCGCGCGGATAGTAGAGCCCCGCATGAATCACTTCGCTGTTGCGCGAGCTCGTACCCGTGCCGATCGCATCGGCGGACTCGAGCACGAGCGTTTCACGCCCGCGCGCGGCCAGTTCGCGCGCAATCGCAAGACCGACGACGCCCGCGCCGATCACGACACAATCCATCTGCTCCATGACGTTTCGCGCCGTTAGCGCGTCGAGGGGAGAGAAGAGAATTGTACGTCCCGGTTCTCCCGCTTGCCGAAGGTCGCGCACCGCGTCGCAACGACACGGTGCACGCCGCACGGCACGGCGCGCGCG
>NZ_QOBB01000254.1:0-9612 GCF_024704855.1 Burkholderia sp. HAN2018
CGGGCAAGCGCAAACGCGCGCCCGCGCGGGCGAACACCGCCCCGCGCGCACCGGCGGCCGCTGGCGACGCGGCCGAGCAGCACCACGAGATTCAGAACAAAGCGATGCCGGGCGCAAGCACCGGCACGCTCCCCGGAGCGGCCGCCGCTGGGCCCGCCGCTTCCGGCTCTCGCAGCGTTTCACCCAGCGCATCCACCTTGATCCAGATGAGGAGTTTCATGCAGCGCGCCACCAAGATAGTCGCCACGATCGGCCCGGCTTCCAGTTCGCCGGAGATTCTGCTGCAGATGATGCAGGCGGGCCTCGACGTCGTGCGGCTCAATTTTTCGCACGGCACGGCCGACGATCACCGCCAGCGCGCCGAGATGGTGCGCGAGGCTGCCCGCAAGGTCTGCCGCGAGATCGCGATCATGGCCGACCTCCAGGGCCCGAAGATCCGCGTCGGCAAGTTCGAGAACGGCAAGACGACGCTGACGCCGGGGCAGCCCTTCATCCTCGATGCCGGTTGCGAGCTCGGCAACGACGAGCGCGTCGGGCTCGACTACAAGGAACTGCCGCGCGACCTGAAGCCGGGCGACCTGCTGCTGCTGAACGACGGCCTGATCGTGCTGACCGTCGAGCGCGTGCTCGGCGACGAGATCCACACGATCGTCAAGGTGGGCGGCGAGCTGTCGAACAACAAGGGCATCAATCGCCAGGGCGGCGGCCTGTCGGCTCCCGCGCTGACCGCGAAGGACATGGAAGACATCCGCACCGCGATGTCGCTTGGCGCGGACCTGGTGGCGGTGTCGTTCCCGAAGAACGCGACCGACATGGAAATGGCGCGCCAGCTCGCGAACATCGCGGGCGCGCCGTACGGCATCAAGCCGAAGATGATCGCGAAGATCGAGCGCGCGGAAGCGATTCCGGCGCTGCAGAGCATTCTCGACGCGTCCGACGGCATCATGGTCGCGCGCGGCGACCTCGCGGTGGAAGTGGGCAACGCGGCCGTGCCGGCGCTGCAGAAGCGCATGATCCGGATGGCGCGCGAGTCGAACAAGCTCGTGATCACCGCGACGCAGATGATGGAGTCGATGATCCACGCGCCCGTGCCGACCCGCGCGGAAGTGTCGGACGTCGCGAACGCGGTGCTCGACGGCACCGATGCGGTGATGCTGTCGGCCGAGACGGCTGCCGGCAAGTACCCGGTCGTCACGATCGAGACGATGGCGGCTGTGTGCGTCGAGGCGGAGAAGTCCGAAGAGGTCGAGCTCGACAAGGATTTCCTCGACCGCACGTTCACGCGGATCGACCAGTCGATCGCGATGGGCGCGCTGTTCACCGCGTACCACCTCGGCGCGAAGGCGATCATCGCGCTGACCGAATCGGGCGCGACCGCGTTGTGGATGTCGCGTCACTACACGCACGTGCCGATCTTCGCGCTGACGCCGCGCGTCGGCAGCGAGCGCACGATGGCGCTGTACCGCAACGTGACGCCGCTGCACGTCGACTTCAACAGCGACCGCGACTCGGCGCTGCAGGCGGCGCTCGAGATCGTCGTCAAGCAAGGCTACGTGCAGCACGGCGACATGGTCGTGCTGACCGTCGGCGAGCCGATGGGGCAGGCGGGCGGCACCAACACGCTGAAGATCGTGCGGGTCGGCGAGCACTATTGAGCACCGACTGAGCACCGCGCCGGCCAGTGCGCCGGCCGGCCGGATCGGCTGAAAAATCGATCCGGCACCGTTTTATACGCGAAAGCCGCGTGGGGTCCGAAGCCCCACGCGGCTTTTTTTCTCTTTTTTGCCCGCATTGTGCCGTGCGAACGTAACAAATTGCGAGTCGGCGCCACCGGGCGGTCGGAATCGGAGGCGCTTCGCGATAAAATGCGGCTATTCGACGCTCAGCCGCGCCGCGCCACCCCGGTTCGAACGGGAGCGAGCGCCGCGCCGGCGTCAGGGCGCACCGGTTTTCATTCCAAGGAGTTCCACAATGCCTCTCGTATCAATGCGTCAATTGCTGGACCACGCGGCAGAGCACGGTTACGGCCTGCCGGCCTTCAACGTGAACAACCTGGAGCAGGTCCAGGCGATCATGGCGGCGGCGGACCAGGTCGGCGCGCCCGTGATCATGCAGGCATCGGCCGGCGCGCGTAAGTATGCGGGCGAGCCGTTCCTGCGCCACCTGATCGAAGCGGCGGTCGAATCGTACCCGCACATCCCGGTCGTGATGCACCAGGATCACGGCCAGTCGCCGGCAGTCTGCACGGCCGCGATCCGCAGCGGCTTCACCAGCGTGATGATGGACGGTTCGCTGGAAGCCGACGGCAAGACGGTCGCGTCGTACGAGTACAACGTCGACGTGTCGCGCAAGGTCGTCGAGATGGCGCACTCGATCGGCGTGACGGTCGAAGCCGAACTCGGCGTGCTCGGCTCGCTCGAGACGATGAAGGGCGACAAGGAAGACGGCCACGGCGCGGAAGGCACGATGACCCGCGAGCAGTTGCTGACCGATCCGGAGCAGGCCGCCGACTTCGTGAAGCTCACGCAGTGCGATGCGCTCGCGATCGCGATCGGCACGTCGCACGGCGCGTACAAGTTCTCGAAGAAGCCGACGGGCGACATCCTGTCGATCCAGCGCATCAAGGAAATCCACGCGCGCATTCCGAACACCCACCTCGTGATGCACGGTTCGTCGTCGGTGCCGCAGGAACTGCTGGCCGAGATCCGCGAATTCGGCGGCGACATGAAGGAAACCTACGGCGTGCCGGTCGAGGAAATCCAGGAAGGCATCAAGCACGGCGTGCGCAAGATCAACATCGACACCGACCTGCGTCTCGCGATCACCGGCGCGATCCGCCGCTACCTGTTCGAGAACCCGGGCAAGTTCGATCCGCGCGACTACCTGAAGCCCGCGCGCGAAGCGGCGAAGCAGGTCTGCGTCGACCGCTACCTCGCGTTCGGCTGCGAAGGCCAGGCCGGCAAGATCAAGCCGCTGTCGCTCGACAAGATCGCCGAGCAGTACAAGTCCGGCGCGCTCGCGCAGGTCGTGCGCTGAGACTGTAGTACGATTGCCCCCGCCCGGTACTGCCGCCGGGCAAGGGCTGGCCGCCCGGTTGCCGGATCCGATCCGGCCCCGGTAGCCGCTCCGTCCGGCCGAACAAGGGCCGGCCGGCAACCGCCGGGCGCCGTCGCCCGCCGGTTCGCCGACGTATTGCAAGACCGCCGTTCCCGCCTGCCGCGGGGAACGGCGTTTCCCTTTTTGTTTGGCTCCTTATCTGCGAAAAGACGATGTCTACCCTTTACGAATCCACGCTCCGCTCGCTGCCGCTCCTCGGTCGCGGCAAGGTCCGCGACAACTACGCGGTCGGCAACGACAAGCTCCTGATCGTCACGACCGACCGCCTGTCGGCATTCGACGTGGTGATGGGCGAGCCGATTCCGAACAAGGGCCGCGTGCTGAACCAGATGGCGAACTTCTGGTTCGACAAGCTCGCGCACATCGTGCCGAACCACCTGACGGGCGACGCGCCGGAAGCGGTCGTCGCGGCCGACGAGGTCGAGCAGGTGAAGGGCCGCGGCGTGGTCGTCAAGCGCCTCGAGCCGATCATGATCGAAGCGGTCGTGCGCGGCTACCTGGCCGGCAGCGGCTGGAAGGAATACCAGGCGTCGGGCGCCGTGTGCGGCGTGCAGCTGCCGGAAGGCCTGCAGAACGCGCAGAAGCTGCCCGAGCCGATCTTCACGCCGGCCGCGAAGGCCGAGATGGGCGAGCACGACGAGAACATCACGTTCGAGGAAACCGAGCGCCGCATCGGCACCGAGCTGGCCGCCACCATTCGCGACATCTCGATCAAGCTGTACAAGGAAGCGGCCGACTACGCGGCGACGCGCGGCATCATCATCGCCGACACGAAGTTCGAATTCGGCCTCGACAACCACGGCAAGCTGTACCTGATGGACGAAGTGCTGACCGCCGATTCGTCGCGCTTCTGGCCGGCCGACCAGTACGAAGTCGGCACCAACCCGCCGTCGTTCGACAAGCAGTTCGTGCGCGACTGGCTCGAGGCGCAGCCGTGGGGCAAGACGGCGCCGGCGCCGGCGCTGCCGGCCGACGTCGTCGAGAAGACGGCCGCGAAGTACCAGGAAGCGCTCGAGCGCATCACCGGCCAGGCGCTCGCCTGATCGAGGTACATACGACATGAGCGAAATCCAGACTGCCCACACGCACAGCGCGCCGCTCGTCGGCGTGCTGATGGGTTCGAGTTCCGACTGGGACGTGATGAAGCACGCGGTCGCCATCCTGCAGGAATTCGGCGTGCCGTACGAAGCGAAGGTCGTGTCCGCGCACCGGATGCCCGACGAGATGTTCGACTATGCGGAGAAGGCGCGCGAGCGCGGGCTGCGCGCGATCATCGCGGGCGCCGGCGGCGCAGCGCACCTGCCCGGCATGCTGGCCGCGAAGACCACGGTGCCGGTGCTCGGCGTGCCGGTCGCGAGCAAGTACCTGAAGGGTGTCGATTCGCTGCACTCGATCGTGCAGATGCCGAAGGGCGTGCCCGTCGCGACGTTCGCGATCGGCGAGGCCGGCGCCGCGAATGCCGCGCTGTTCGCGGTGTCGATCCTGTCCGGCACGTCGACCGACTACGCGAACCGGCTCGCCGCGTTCCGCGTGCGCCAGAACGAAGCCGCGCACGCGATGGTGCTGCCGCCGCTGGAATGACGGCATGGCGCGCGGCCGCACGACGCGGCCGGCGCCGGATTTTCCCACTGCGGCGGGCATTTTCGCGTTCCGCCGCGACCGACCACTGACATGACCGCAACTCCTGATTCCGTTTCCCCGATCCTGCCCGGCGCGTGGCTGGGCATGGTCGGCGGTGGCCAGCTCGGCCGCATGTTCTGCTTTGCCGCCCAGTCGATGGGCTATCGTGTCGCCGTGCTCGATCCCGATCCGACGAGCCCCGCCGGCGCGGTCGCCGACCGCCACCTGCGCGCTGCATATGACGACGAAGCCGCGCTCGCGGAACTGGCCGACCTGTGCGACGCGGTGTCGACGGAGTTCGAGAACGTGCCGGCCGCAAGCCTCGATTTCCTCGCGCGCACGACGTTCGTCGCGCCGGCCGGCCGCTGCGTCGCGGTCGCACAGGACCGGATCGCGGAGAAGCGCTTCATCGAGGCGTCGGGCGTGCCCGTCGCGCCGCACGTCGTGATCGAATCGTCGGCGGCACTCGCCGCGCTCGACGATGCCGCGCTCGACGCGGTGCTGCCGGGCATCCTGAAGACGGCGCGCCTCGGCTACGACGGCAAGGGCCAGGTGCGCGTGAGTACCGCGCAGGAAGCGCGCGACGCGCATGCGGCGCTGAACGGCGTGCCGTGCGTGCTCGAGAAGCGCCTGCCGCTGAAATACGAAGTGTCGGCGCTGATCGCGCGCGGCGCGGACGGCCGCTCGGCCGCGTTCCCGCTCGCGCAGAACGTGCATCACAACGGCATCCTCGCGCTGACGGTCGTGCCCGCGCCGGCCGCCGATGCCGCGCGCGTCGAAGAGGCGCAGCAGGCCGCCGTGCGGATTGCCGATACGCTCGGCTACGTCGGCGTGCTGTGCGTTGAATTCTTCGTGCTGGAAGACGGTTCGTTCGTCGCGAACGAGATGGCGCCGCGCCCGCACAACTCCGGCCACTACACGGTCGATGCGTGCGCAACGAGCCAGTTCGAGCAGCAGGTGCGCGCGATGACGCGCATGCCGCTCGGCAACCCGCGCCAGCATTCGCCGGCCGCGATGCTGAACATCCTCGGCGACGTGTGGTTTCCGGCCGGCGCGACGGCCGATGCCGTCACGCCGCCGTGGGACACGGTCGCCGCGATGCCGGCCGCGCACCTGCATCTGTACGGCAAGGAGGACGCGCGCGTCGGCCGCAAGATGGGCCACGTGAACTTCACGGCCGAAACGCGCGACGAAGCCGTTGCCGCGGCCACCGCGTGCGCGCAGCTGCTGCGCGTGCCGCTCGACTGAGGCGCCGGCCGATGTCCATCGATCTCCCGAACACCGTGACGGCCGCGCAGATCGACGCGGCCGCCGCGTTGCTCGACGCGGGCCAGCTCGTCGCCTTTCCGACCGAAACCGTCTACGGGCTCGGCGCCGACGCGGCGAATCCCGAGGCCGTCGCGCGCATCTACGCGGCGAAGGGGCGGCCGGCGAATCATCCGGTGATCGTGCACCTGCCGCCGGGCGGTGATCCCGGTTACTGGGCCGACGATCTGCCGGCCGATGCGCAGGCGTTGATCGATGCATTCTGGCCGGGCCCGCTGACGCTGATCCTGAAGCGTCATGCGCGCATTCCGGACGCCGTGAGCGGCGGTCAGGATTCGGTCGGGCTGCGCTGCCCGTCGCATCCGGTCGCGCAGGCGCTGCTGGCTGCGTTCAGCGCGCGGCGCGGCGGGCATGGCGGCGTGGCCGCGCCGTCCGCGAACCGGTTCGGCCATGTGAGCCCGACCACCGCGCAGCACGTACGCGACGAATTCGGCGACACCGTGCACGTGCTCGACGGCGGCGCGTCCGAAGTCGGCATCGAATCGACGATTCTCGACCTGTCGCGCGGTTTCCCGGCGCTGCTGCGCCCGGGCCACGTGACGCCGCAGCAGATCGCCGACGTGCTCGGCCGCGCGCCGAAGCTGCCGGACGGCAGCGACGCGACCGCGCCGCGCGCATCGGGCACGCTGAAGGCGCATTACGCACCGCGCACGCCGCTCGCGCTGCTGCCGTTCGACGCGCTCGAGCCGCTGCTCGCGGCCGCGCAAGCCGACGGCGAGCGTGTCGCGCTCGTCGCCCGTGCGTCGCGCGCGGGACGCTGGGCGCAGGCCGACGGCGTGCATTTCGTCGCGGCGCCGGAAGATCCGCAGGCGTATGCACGCGACCTGTACGGGATGTTGCGCGCGCTCGACCGCGCGCAGGTCGCACGCATCCTCGTCGAGAAACTGCCCGAGACCGTCGAATGGATCGCGGTCAACGATCGTCTCGGCCGTGCGGCGGCCGCGTTCGAAGCGCGCGACTGACACGTTCGACGGTTGATTCAGGAATGAAAAAACGCCCGACCGGCGAACCGGTCGGGCGTTTTTGTTTGGGCGCGTGGCCGGCGGCTTACTTGCCGACGCCCGACTTCGCGATCTGCTGTTCGACGAACTGCGCGAACAGCGCGTGCAGGTGCGTCGTCGGGTGGACCGTGTCGGCGAACATGTAGGTCTGGTCCGCGTTCGCGACCGTGTAGGTCTGCGGCGAGCAGAACAGCGACGAGCCGAATGCGGTCGCGTTCGCGACGCCGTACTGCGTGGCGGCCTGGACCATCGCCTTCAGGTTGCAGGCGGTGTCGGTGTTCGACACGCTGAAGCCGTTCGCCTTGTAGTTCGCCGCGATGCCGTCCTGCCACGTGAACGTGTCGAGCAGTGCGACCTTCGTCGTGTCAACCTTCAGCGCGGCCAGCGTGCCGGCGAGCGTCTTGTTGAACAGCCCCGACAGTTGCGTGAACGCGGCCTGCGTCGGCGCGCCGCCCTGCAGCGCGAGCGGCGTGCCGCCGATGTCCGGCACGTTCGACACGTACACGTGCGTCGCGCCTGCCGCGACGATCTGCTGGACGATGCCGCCGAGCTGCTGCGCGGCCAGGCCGATCGCCTGCGCCGCCGCGAGTTGCGCGGCCGGCGTGTTGCCTTGCGCCTGCGCGACCTGTGCCTGGTAGAAGATGTCGTTCGCGCCGCCGTTGACCAGCACGATCTGGCCGGCGTTGAAGCTGCCGTGCTGCGACAGGTACTGCTTGACCTGGTCGGCGATCGGCGTCGTGGTGGCCTGCGCGTAGTCGGCGTTCGGCACGCTCGCGTCCGCGTGACCGATGCCCGGCTGCAGCGTCACGCGCGAGCCGCCCTGTGCGTAGCCGAGACCGCCGGTGGCCTGCAGCGGAATGCCGAACCCGCCCTGGTTCGCGGGCTGCAGCGTGTCGCCGTAGTACTGCGCGACGTTCTGCGTCCATACCTGGCCCGGGTTGGTCGTGAAGCGGCCGCCGCCGAAGCCGAGCTTGATCTGCGAGTAGGTGCCCGCGTCGGACAGGCTGTCGCCGAACGACACGACCTGCATCTTCACGCCCGACGGCGGCGTGTTCGACGCGCTGTTGTTGTTGTTGTCGTCACCGCCGCCGCATGCGGCGAGCAGCGCGAGCGCGGCGCCGGCGATCGCGACCTGCGCGGTGCGCAGCATGCGCTGCCGGGTGCGGGAAGGTGCGTGTTGTTGTGTCTGCATCGTTCGATCTCCTCGTAGATATGGCCTGATGTGTTTCTCATCTGCCGCGTGCCTGCTCGGTTCCGGGCCGCGCGGCGGCCGTTGGCTGAAACGGTTTATTGGTTACGCGCAGCCGCCGGCGGCACGGTGCGCGGATCGGGGTTCGCGGCCTCGGCAATCTGCGCATGATAAGCGCTCGCCCATTCGGGCGGGCCGAAAATCGCGCGCAGCTTGTTGCGCCATCCGTCGACGCGCAATGCGTCGCCGGCCATCGATATCCACTCGTGGAACGTCGCGACGAGCGGGTTGTTCGAGCCGAGCCGCTCGACGATCCCGTACCTCGGCGGATCGTCGGGCGTTTCCTCGACATAACTCCCGAACAGGCGATCCCAGATCACAAGGACGCCTGCGTAATTGCGGTCGATGTAGCGCGGATTGCGCGCATGGTGCGCACGGTGGATCGACGGCGTGTTCAGCACGTATTCGAGCCAGCCGAGCTTGCCGATCGCCTGCGTGTGCACAAAGAACTGGAACGCGAGGTTGATCAGCACGATGCCGACGACCTGCTGCGGCGGAAAGCCGGCGAACGCGAGCGGCAGCCAGAACACCCACATGCCCGCGACGGGATACATCAGGCTCTGGCGGAACGCGGTCGAGAAATTCATCCGCTCGGACGAGTGATGCACGACGTGCGCGGCCCACAGCCAGCGCACGCGATGGCTCGCACGATGGAACACGTAGTAGAGGAAATCCTGCGCGACAAACAGCACCGCGAACGACAGCCAGCCGTCGTGCCACGTGAACAGGCGGTAGTGCCGGTAGCAATACGCGTAGACGGGGATCACGAACAGCCACGCGATCTTGTCGGCGCCCTGGTGCATCAGCGCGAGCGCCGCGTTGCACAGCGTGTCGCGCCACGCATAGACAGAGTCCTGCGCACGGGTGCGGGCGAGGTGCCAGGCCTCCCACGCGATGCAGAGCAGGAAGACGGGCGCCAGCGCGAGCAGAAGCAATTCGACGTCGAATCGCATGGGCGTGTCTCCTTCTTTCCCCTGCAAGCCTTGAGGCCGGGCGTATGGCCCGTTGTAGATATCGGTCAGGCCAACAGCCTACGCAATCGCCACGCGCTAGGCGAGGGGGCAGCGTAGAGGGTTCCCTCTGAGGACAGGGTTTCTACGGAAGCCGCGCGGCACGGGGCCGGGCGGTGTGGCCCTGTTTTGTGGGCGCGATCGGTGCGCGGCGTGTCGCGCGCGGGCGGCGGCTGCCGTTTCAAACCGGGGAGGGCGGGATTCCGTGCGCGGGGGCGCTTGCGGGCCGCCCCGATTGCCCGTCGGGGCGACCCGCTGCGCGGTGCGGCCCCGTGGCCGGTGCAAGCCG
>NZ_QOBB01000255.1:0-21693 GCF_024704855.1 Burkholderia sp. HAN2018
GACGCTCGAATGCGTCGGCGGCCGCCGCAAGCCACGCGTCGGCCGCGCGCACGGCCCCGCCGCGCGGGTTGGGCAATGCGTCAGGGTGGGGAACGTTCGCCGGTTCGGGCCTCATGCACACGCGCGCCTGTCATCGTCAAGTCGCTCGCGCAGGCCTCGACGCGCGAGCGCCGGACCGATGCGAGGCCTGAGCGGTGTGCCGTGGGCCGAGGGTCCGGTCAGATCTGGACCATCTCGAAGTCTTCCTTGCGGGCGCCGCATTCAGGACACGTCCAGTTGATCGGGACGTCTTCCCAGCGCGTGCCCGGGGCGATGCCCTCTTCGGGCAGCCCGGCTTCTTCGTCATAAATCCAGCCACAAATCAGGCACATCCAGCTCTTGTATTCCATCTTAAGCCGCGTCGGGAAAGTCGGTAAATTCGGGAGCCATGATGGTACCGTGTCGGGGCCGGACTGCCTAGCAATCGCGCTGGAGTAAGGCGACTACGTTGCGCTGCGCTAAAAAATCCGTCGTGCGGGCCGGATTCCGCCGCATAATGGCTGAAAAGTGCGGCCTGCCGGGCAACACAGGGCCGAAAACGCCCAATTCGCCTCGCCGTCCGCATGTCCGTCGCTTTCCCGTTTTTCTCTTGCCCCATTTTTACATGTCCAGCAACGCCCCTCCGATCGTCCTCACCTTCGGCCTGTCCGATCCCACCGGCGGCTCCGGCCTCCAAGCCGATCTGATGACCCTGGCGAGCATGGGCTGTCACGGCGTGTCCGTCCTGACGGGCTACACGGTGCGCGACTCGGCCGCCTGCGACGAAGTCACCGGTCTCGATCCCGACGTGGTTGCCGCCCAGGCGCGCATGCTGCTCGAAGACATGCCGGTTGCCGCGTTCAAGATCGGCGCGGCGACACGTGCGGAAGTCGTGAGCGCGATCGCCGAGGTCGTCGCCGACTACGACGGCGTGCCGCTCGTGCTCGCGCCGGACTTCACGCTCGACGACGAACACGTGCTCGCCGCCGACGACCTGCGCGAATCGATCGCCGACCTGCTCGCGCCGCAAACCACGCTGCTGGTTGCCGACTACGCGACGCTGATCGCGCTCGCGCAACCGGACGGCGACGCCGAGGCGCCGAATCTCGACGCAGCCGTGTCGCACCTGCTGTCGCAGGGCTGCGAGTACATCCTGTCGTCCGAGACCGGCTCGCACCGGCTCGTCAACACGCTGTACGGCGAAGAAGGCCAGCTGCGCGAGGACATGTGGGATCGTTCGCCGCATCGGCTGATGGGCATCACCGACACGCTGGGCGCGGCCATCGCGGCACTGCTCGCGAACGGCCAGGAGCCGCCCGAAGCGGTTCGTGAGGCGCAGGAATACCTGTACCAGGCCGTGCGTGACGCTTTCCGGCCCGGCATGGGCGCGTATTTGCCCGACCGGTTCTTCTGGGCGCGCAGCAATGAAGACGCGGATACCCCGCCGGCAGTGAAGGTCGACCCGGTGCCGAGGACGTCGCACCGGCATTGAGCCGGACACGGCGGGCCCGTCCCGCCGTCGCGGCGAACTCGCGGCGCCATCCTTGCCGCACCCCGGCCGTCCCGCGCCCGCCGCCGATTCAACGGCACCAATAAAAAAAGACCCGCATCGCTGCGGGTCTTTTCTTTTGGCTGGAACGCGCATCGCTGCGCGCTCCGGACACCATCGACCGAAGTCGATTACATGTCCATGCCCATGCCGCCCATGCCGCCCGGCATGCCGCCCGGCATCGGTGCGTCTTCCTTCGGCAGTTCGGCAACAGCTGCGTCCGTCGTCAGCAGCAGGCCTGCAACCGAAGCTGCGTTCTGCAGTGCGGTACGCGTGACCTTGGTCGGGTCGACGACGCCGGCTTCGACCATGTCGACGTACTCGCCCGTCGCTGCGTTGTAGCCGTAGTTGCCCGTACCTGCAGCAACTGCCGCCACCACGACGCTGGCTTCTTCGCCGCCGTTCGTGACGATCTGACGCAGCGGCTCTTCCATTGCGCGCAGCACGATCTTGATGCCGGCGTTCTGGTCGGCGTTCGCGCCGGTCAGGCCTGCGATCGCGGTGCGAGCGCGGATCAGCGCAACGCCGCCACCTGCCACGATGCCTTCTTCCACAGCTGCGCGCGTTGCGTGCAGTGCGTCTTCGACACGTGCCTTCTTTTCCTTCATTTCGACTTCGGTCGCTGCGCCGACCTTGATCACTGCAACACCGCCGGCCAGCTTGGCCACGCGCTCTTGCAGCTTTTCACGGTCGTAGTCCGACGTCGCTTCTTCGATTTGCGCGCGCACTTGCTTCACGCGTGCTTCGATGTTCACGGCTTCGCCTGCGCCGTCGATGATCGTCGTGTTTTCCTTGCCCACTTCGATGCGCTTCGCCTGGCCCAGTTCTGCCAGCGTTGCCTTCTCGAGCGTCAGGCCGGTTTCTTCGGCGATCACTTGGCCGCCCGTCAGGATCGCGATGTCTTCCAGCATCGCCTTGCGACGATCGCCGAAGCCAGGCGCCTTGACCGCAACGGTCTTCAGGATGCCGCGGATGTTGTTCACGACCAGCGTTGCGAGCGCTTCGCCTTCGATGTCTTCCGCGATGATCAGCAGCGGACGGCCAGCCTTCGCGACTTGCTCGAGCACCGGCAGCAGATCACGGATGTTCGACACCTTCTTGTCGTGCAGCAGCACGAACGGGTTGTCGAGGACGGCGACTTGCTTTTCCGGGTTGTTGATGAAGTACGGCGACAGGTAACCGCGGTCGAACTGCATGCCTTCGACGACGTCGAGTTCGTCGGCCAGCGACTTGCCGTCTTCGACGGTGATGACGCCTTCCTTGCCGACCTTGTCCATCGCTTCAGCGATGCGATCGCCGATCGACGTGTCGCTGTTCGCCGAGATCGAGCCGACCTGTGCGATTTCCTTGTTCGTCGTGCACGGCTTGCTGATCTTCTTCAGCTCGTCGACAGCCGCTGCGACTGCCTTGTCGATGCCGCGCTTCAGGTCCATCGGGTTCATGCCCGATGCGACGTACTTCATGCCTTCGCGAACGATCGATTGCGCGAGGACGGTTGCCGTCGTCGTGCCGTCGCCTGCGTTGTCGCTGGTCTTGGAAGCAACTTCCTTGACCATTTGCGCGCCCATGTTCTGGAGCTTGTCCTTCAGCTCGATTTCCTTCGCGACCGACACACCGTCCTTGGTGACCGTCGGGCCGCCGAAGCTGCGCTCGAGCACCACGTTGCGGCCCTTCGGACCCAGCGTGACCTTGACTGCGTTGGCGAGAATGTTCACGCCTTCGACCATCTTCGAACGGGCGGAATCGCCGAATACGACGTCTTTAGCTGCCATCTTCTAACTCCTTGAATTCTTGGGAATATGTACCGTCGGTGGACGCTTACTTGGCGTTGACCACGGCCATGATGTCTTCTTCGCGCATGACCAGCAGTTCGTTGCCGTCGACCTTCACGGTCTGGCCTGCGTACTTGCCGAACAGGACGCGATCGCCGACCTTCACGTCGAGCGCGATCGGGGCACCCTTGTCGTCACGCTTGCCCGGGCCGACGGCCAGGACTTCGCCCTGGTCCGGCTTTTCAGCAGCGGCGTCGGGGATCACGATGCCCGAGGCGGTCTTGGTTTCCTGATCCAGGCGCTTGACGATCACGCGATCGTGCAAAGGACGAAGGTTCATATTCACTCCTCTCTTGACTGAGATTGAAGAACGCTTAGGGAATCTGCCCGGCTTATCGCCCGGCAGAGAATTGTTAGCACTCTCGTGCAGCGAGTGCTAATTATATGGACGGGTTTTGACAAATTCAAGAAGGGGGATTGACGGTTTTTTTCGGGCCGGCGAAGCCCGCTCGACCTCGAACGTTGCTCACCCAAACGTGAACCCGGGACAACCTCGACGAACCAGGAACACCCCCGATATGTCCTGCAAAAACAATAGCTTGGACATAAACCCAGGCGACAGCCCGAGAAACCGGGAAGACGCCGCGCGCCACTTGCCCGATCCGTCCCCACCAGAAAACCACACGGCCACGATCCCTCAGGGATATCCCGCGTATCCGGGCAAACCCAGGCAAATTATATGGGGTACGAATACCCCACTGCGCCCGCGGGGAGGAGGCACCGCCCCGCATTCGTCCCTTCTGGACAAGAGAAGTTCATCATCTTGCTGCGCCATGGCTGGCGCACGGAATCGCACAGGACCCGGACGACCTGCCCGTCGACACGTCATGCATCGGATCCACGAAATCGCTGGCGCGAAACGGGCTGCCCACGCGATAACCGCCGAGAGCAGCCCGGATCACCATCACACAATTAGACGGACGAATCTCCCGGAATTGTCTAAACCAGCGCGGAAGCAGGGCTCTCGGCGATCGCACGCTGCGGGACCGCGCCGGGGGCCGCAAAATTCTCCGCCATCGAAAAGTCGTCGACCATATCGAGCCGGTAGCCATGCGTATACACGGCACTCAATTGAAGCCCGTTTTCCGGACGAAGCGCCAATTTTTGTCGAAGTCGATAGATATGCGTGTCGAGGCTCCGCGATGTTCCATCGAGCGCTCGCCCCCACGCCAGCGTCGACAAGGAATCCCGGGAAAGCACGCTCCCGATGTTGGTGAACAGGAAATTTGCCAGCGCAAATTCCTTTGCCGTCAAGTCGATGATCTTTCCGTGCACGGCGATTGTGCGCGCCAGCGGGTTCAACACATACGCACCGACCTCGACCCTGCTGTCGGGTTTCTTGTTGCGGCCATTTCGACGCAACAGCGCGTTGACTCGAGCGGCCAACTCGATCTCGCGGAACGGCTTGCCGATGTACTCGTCGGCTCCTGCGTCCAGCGCGGCGGCAACATCTGCTTCAAGCGTTCTCGCGGCAAGGAACAAAACGACCGGTTCATCTCCGACGTTGGCCCGAATCCAGTGCAGCAAATTCAGGCCGTTGGCATCTGGAATTCGCCAATCGAGCACGATGAGTTCGACCCTCTCCTTTTTCAGAAACTGAACAGCCCGTGTGCTATCGCACACCCGGAAAATTTCCTGACCCGACCCGTGCAGCGCCCTTTCAAGGGCCGACGCCTGATCGTGATCCCCTTCCACTAACAAGATACTCATAACACCCCCAGCCTTCGTCGACCCGAATGATTTTCATCGCACTCCAAATCGATCGCCTGAATACACAGGTCTGAACGTATGTTTTGTTTTTGATAATGCCGACCGATTGAAACCAACCTCATCTCACCCCTACATCAACCTCACCATCCAGCGATACACGACCTTGCAACCTTTCCCGTCATCAACTTCTCCAAGTACCCGCTGTTCCGTGCCCAACACCAAAGAGCGGCGTCGACGATGCGGATTGGCAGACCGTCGCGAGCCTGTCAGGCAAGCCGGCGCCTGGATTGCCATTTCATGCCGGCCTCGATAGCGAACGACGCGTCGAGCAAACTCATCGCCCGTCCTGGCTTGAAATGGCGCATCCACATACCATGCCACTCAAATGTTACTGACATATCAGTAGGATATCGAGACACCTGCCAAAGATCAAAGGGGGGTAAACCCGTTCCTCGAACTTGCCCTTTTTAAGTCTCGAGTTGAAAACAAGGGGGGACCTGACTAATATGTTAGTGATATTCTTCAGGCAAACACTTAGGCAAATGAACGGACTGACTGGCAGTACCCTGGCCGAACAAGCCCACGATAAACTCGAGGAACTCATCGTCACGCTGGAGCTTGCACCCGGCAGCGTCTGGTCCGAGGCCTCTCTCGCAGAAAAGCTGAATACCGGGAGAACGCCGGTTCGCGAGGCCGCGCAACGACTGGCTGCGTCGCATCTCCTTCAGATCGTTCCACGACACGGCATCATGATCACCGTCCCGAACATTCATGATCAGTTGCTCGTACTTGAAACGCGCCGTGAACTCCAACGCCTCATCGCGCAACGCGCTGCACGGCGGTCATTGCCAGAGGAGCGCGAACAGATCCGCGAAATCGCCAAAAAACTCGACGCGGCAGGCGAATCTCGAGACGTCGTCGCCTACTTGAGATGCGTCTATGCGATCAATCAACTCATCGCGCAGTTTTCACGGAATCGGTTCGCCGCCGAGGCCATCGCGCCGTTACATGCCCTGTCGCGACGCTTTTACTTCATGTATCACAAGCAGCTGGATGATTTGCCGTCGGCGAGCCTGCAGCACACGAGAGTCGCGCGAGCAGTCGCTGCCGGTGACGAGCAGGAAGCCGGACGCTCATCCGATTTGATGATGGACTATATCGACGCATTCACGCGAGATTGCTTTACTCGCGACTTTGAACCACATCACTCGCGCGTATCGGCCTGATCGTACTTTTCGGTTTCGATTCGCGATATCGACTCAAGGTTGCGCCCTGTCCTTTCATGCGTCACATGGCACGTTCGATCCCGCGCCTTCGATGAGTCGAGCCTGCGCCTGTGCCCGGCAAATAATGCGCACGCTCGCTCGTAAGCATGCCGGTTTTGACGCAACGGCATCATCCCCTGAAGGCATCGCGTGGACACCCCGCCCATGTCGACCCGTCACGGAGTGCCACACTCGTCACGCCCTGCCAGGCCGCGGTCAAGTGGATTCCCCCTGAACAACAACGCCCTCGCTTCACCCCGGAATTCCGCATCGTTCGATCAATCGATCCACCTGCTCCTCTCGAACGGGTTCGGAGATGTAGTATCCCTGGCAATCAATCTGCATCATTTCTCTCAGCCACTCGAACTGAGCCCTGGTTTCGACACCCTCCACTACGACGTTCTTCTTCAAGCGGCTCCCAAGCTCGACGAGCGCTTCGACCATCGCTCTCGATTCAGCACTTTCATGAACGTCGCGCATGAAGGATCGATCCAGCTTGAGTGTATCGACAGCCAGGCCATGCAATTTGGTCAACGACCAGCACCCCGAACCAAAATCATCGATCGCAACGCTCGCCCCAAGATCTCGAATCGATGACACGGCCGCGGCAAGTGCCTCTATCGGGCCAGGATCAATGGACTCCGTCAGTTCAATCTGAAAATTCGCGGCACGGACGGCGTAGGAATCCAGAACGAGCGCCAGTCTTCTTGCCATTCCCGGCCGCGTGACTTCATGAGCGGGCAAATTGACGGACAGAGACAAATCGTCATAGCCGAGCGCAGCCCAACCGGCGAGCACGCGCGCGGACTCCTCGACCACATAATCAGTGAATCGGCATGTCAGATGCGAATCTTCGACGAGGTCAATGAACGCCGCCGGCATCAACACGCCGCGCTCCGGATGCTGCCAGCGTATCAATGACTCGAATCCGGACAACAATCCGGTCTGAAGGCGGAGCTTTGGCTGATAAACGAAAAAGAACTCCTTCCGCGCCAATCCACGCTCCGCGTCTTCGACAAGATCATCGGTATTGCAACGCACGGCCGCACCATCCACAGCGATCTCCAATGCACGCACTCGAAATTCCGGTGCCCGCCGATACGCCTTGCTCCCGCTCCGGGCTTTCAGTCGGCCGTGCGCGAACATGCAATTATTTCCACTGATACAGCATGCCGGCGCCGATCACCTTCTGACCGCCGCTGAAGCCGCCGTTGATCGACGCCTTCAGGTTGTCCGTGATGCGCGCCTGCATGTTGACCGCCATCGCCTTCTGGCCGAGGAAGGTCGACGTGCCCACACCCATCCCGAAGTTGGCGTCACGATCGAGCTGCGGGATCGACGCCATCGCGCCGACGGCCGCGATACCCTGCTTCGCCATCTGGTCGGTCTGCTGCAGTTGCGAACCCAGCGAGTTGATCTGCGCCTGCTGGCCCGACAGTGCCGTCGACAGCGTCGTCTGCACCTGCGTCAGCTGGTTCACGTTCACCGCGTCGGTGCCTTGCGTACCCGGCGCGACGTTCGTGATCTGGCGCTGCTGCGTGTCGCTGCCGACCGACACCACGTTCGAGCGACCGCCGTCGTTCGAATTCGCGCCGATTGCCACCGAGTTCGAGCCGGCAGTGACGGTTGGTTTGTCGGAGCCGGTGCCGTTCATGTCGGCGGCGATGCCGCCGGTGTTCGTCGTGTTCGTCGTCATCAACGTGGAAAGCTGACTCAACTGGTTGTTGATGTTTGTCACGCCAGTCGACAGCGAGGCCACGCTGTTGTTCGTCGTGCTCAGGCCGGTGGACAGGGAACTGAGACCGGCCGCCGTCGATGTCGACAGCGCGTTGATCGCGGTTGAGGTCGAGGTGGACAGCGCAGACACGTTGCTATTGGTCGAGCTCAGGCCCGTCGACAGCGAGTTGATACCTGTCGACAGCGATGCGACGTTCGTCGCGGTCGACGTCGACAGGTTGTTGACCGCCTGGTTCGTCGCGTTCAACTGGCTGCCGTTGATCGCGTCCGTGCTGGTGGCCGACACCTGGCCGGCAGCGACGTTCGTGATCTGGCGTTCCGCGCCCGGCGAACCGATGCTCAGGACGCCCACCGGACTGGTGCCGGCGACCGAGTACGCGACACCGCCGACCGTGACGCTCGACACCGCGACCGCATTGCCGGTGACCGCGTTCGCACCGAGCGCGATCGAGTTGGCGACGTTCGCGGTGGCATTCGAACCGAGCGCGAGTGCGTTGGTCGCGCTGGCCGTCGCGCCCGACCCGTAGGCTTGCGCGCCGATCGCGCTGGCCGTGGCCTGGTTGCCGAGTGCGATCGTGTTGTCCGCGGTGGCCTGGCTCGAGTTGCCGAGTGCGAGCGCGCTGTTGCCGGTTGCCGTGCTCGCGTTGCCGAGCGCCACTGCGCCGGTACCGGTCGCCGTGTCGTTCGCGCCCATCGCGACTGCGCCGGTGCCCGTCGCGACGCTCGGGTCGCCGATCGCGACCGCGCCGTCGCCGCTCGCGGTATTGCCGGAGCCGATCGACACGGCCTTGCCGCCTGTTGCCGACGCGCTTTGACCGATCGCGACCGAGCCGTCCGATTGTGCGTTCGAGCCGTTGCCGACCGCGACGCTGCTTGCGCCCGCAGCGCTGGCGCCGACGCCGGCGGCCAACGAGTAGAGGCCCGTCGCGGCGCTGTTCGCGTAGTTCGCCCCTGGCGCACCGCCATCGTTAACGCTGAAGTAGTGCGTTTTCGCGGCTTCGATCGCGGTCGAGGTCGACGTGGACAGCGACGTCATCGAACTGTTGGTCGAACTGAGACCCGTGGACAAGGAGCCGATACCCGTCGACGTCGAGGTGGACAGCGACAGGATCGTGCTGTTCGTGCTGCTCAGGCCGGTGGACAGCGAGCCGATGCTGGTCGAAGTCGACGTGGACAGCGAGGAAATCGAGCTGGTGGCCGACGACAAGCCGGTCGACGTCGAAGTCGACAGCGACGTGATCGAGCTGTTCGCGGACGACAGACCCGTCGAGGTCGACGTGGACAGCGAGGAGATCGAGCTGTTCGCCGACGACAGACCGGTCGACGTCGAAGTCGACAGCGACGTGATCGAGCTGTTTGCGGACGACAGACCCGTCGACGTCGAGGTGGACAACGAAGAGATTGAGCTATTCGTCGACGACAGCCCCGTCGACGTGGAAGTCGACAGCGACGATACCGAGCTATCCGTCGAGCTCAGGCCCGTCGACAGCGAGTTGATGCCCGTCGAGGTCGAGGTGGACAGCGAAGAAATCGAGCTGCTCGCCGTCGAAAGACCGGTCGATGTTGACGTCGACAGCGACGACACCGTGCTATCCGTCGAGCTCAGGCCCGTCGACAGCGAGTTGATGCCCGTCGAAGTCGAGGTGGACAGCGAAGAAATCGAGCTATTCGCGGACGACAGCCCCGTCGAAGTCGACGTGGACAGCGAAGATATCGAGCTGTTCGCCGACGACAGGCCCGTCGACGTCGAAGTCGACAGCGACGTGATCGAGCTGTTCGCGGACGACAGCCCCGTCGACGTCGAGGTCGACAGCGACGACACCGAGCTATCGGTCGAACTCAGGCCCGTCGACAACGAGTTGAGGCCCGTCGAAGTCGACGTGGACAGCGAAGAAATCGAGCTGTTGGCCGACGACAAACCCGTCGACGTTGAAGTCGACAGCGACGACACCGTGCTATCGGTCGAGCTCAGGCCCGTCGACAGCGAGTTGATGCCCGTCGAGGTCGAGGTGGACAGCGAGGAGATCGAGCTGTTCGCCGACGACAGACCGGTCGACGTCGAGGTCGACAGCGACGTGATCGAGCTGTTCGCGGACGAGAGCCCTGTCGAGGTCGACGTGGACAACGAGGAGATCGAGCTGTTGGCCGACGACAAACCCGTCGAAGTCGAAGTCGACAGCGACGACACCGAGCTATCGGTCGAACTCAGGCCCGTCGACAACGAGTTGAGGCCCGTCGAAGTCGACGTGGACAGCGAAGAAATCGAGCTGTTGGCCGACGACAAACCCGTCGACGTCGAGGTCGACAGCGACGACACCGAGCTATCGGTCGAACTCAGGCCCGTCGACAACGAGTTGAGGCCCGTCGAAGTCGACGTGGACAGCGAAGAAATCGAGCTGTTGGCCGACGACAAGCCAGTCGACGTCGAGGTCGACAACGACGACACCGAGCTATCGGTCGAGCTCAGGCCCGTCGACAGCGAGCTTATGCCCGTCGAGGTCGACGTGGACAGCGAAGAAATCGAACTGTTGGCCGATGACAAGCCGGTCGACGTCGAAGTCGACAGCGACGACACCGAGCTGTCGGTCGAGCTCAGGCCCGTCGACAGCGAGCTGATGCCCGTCGAGGTCGACGTGGACAGCGAAGAAATCGAGCTATTCGCCGACGACAAACCCGTCGACGTCGAAGTCGACAACGACGACACCGAGCTATCCGTCGAGCTCAGACCGGTCGACAGCGAGTTGATGCCCGTCGAGGTCGACGTGGACAGTGAGGAGATCGAGCTGTTGGCCGACGACAGACCGGTCGACGTCGAGGTCGACAGCGACGACACCGAGCTATCCGTCGAGCTCAGGCCCGTCGACAGCGAGTTGATGCCCGTCGAGGTCGACGTGGACAACGAAGAGATCGAGCTGTTCGCCGACGACAAACCCGTCGACGTGGAAGTCGACAGCGACGACACCGAGCTATTGGTCGAGCTCAGGCCCGTCGACAGCGAGCCGATGCCCGTCGAAGTCGACGTGGACAGCGAAGAAATCGAGCTGTTGGCCGACGACAAACCCGTCGACGTCGAGGTCGACAGCGACGACACCGTACTATCCGTCGAGCTCAAGCCCGTCGACAGCGAGTTAATGCCCGTCGAGGTCGACGTGGACAACGAAGAGATCGAGCTGTTCGCCGACGACAAACCCGTCGATGTGGAAGTCGACAGCGACGACACCGAGCTATTCGTCGAGCTCAGGCCCGTCGACAACGAGTTGATGCCCGTCGAGGTCGACGTGGACAGCGAAGAAATCGAGCTGTTGGCTGACGACAAACCCGTCGACGTCGAGGTCGACAACGAGGAGATTGAGCTATTCGCCGACGACAAACCCGTCGACGTGGAAGTCGACAGCGACGACACCGAGCTATCCGTCGAGCTCAGGCCGGTCGACAACGAGTTGATGCCCGTCGAAGTCGAGGTGGACAGCGAAGAAATCGAGCTGTTCGCGGACGACAAACCCGTCGACGTCGAGGTCGACAGCGACGACACCGAGCTGTTGGTCGAGCTCAGGCCGGTCGACAGCGAGCTGATGCCCGTCGAGGTCGACGTGGACAACGAGGAGATCGAACTGTTCGCCGACGACAGACCCGTCGAAGTCGAGGTCGACAACGAGGAGATTGAGCTATTCGCCGACGACAGCCCCGTCGACGTGGAAGTCGACAGCGATGACACCGAGCTATCCGTCGAACTCAGGCCGGTCGACAGCGAGCCGATGCCCGTCGAAGTCGAGGTGGACAGCGAAGAAATCGAGCTGTTGGCCGACGACAAGCCAGTCGAGGTCGACGTGGACAACGAGGATATCGAACTGTTCGCCGACGACAGGCCCGTCGACGTCGAGGTCGACAGCGACGTGATCGAGCTGTTCGCGGACGACAAACCCGTCGACGTCGAGGTCGACAGCGACGACACCGAGCTGTTGGTCGAGCTCAGGCCGGTCGACAGCGAGCTGATGCCCGTCGAGGTCGACGTGGACAACGAGGAGATCGAACTGTTCGCCGACGACAGGCCCGTCGACGCCGAGGTCGACAGCGACGTGATCGAGCTGTTCGCGGACGACAACCCCGTCGAAGTCGACGTCGACAGCGAAGAAATCGAGCTGGTGGCCGACGACAAGCCAGTCGACGTCGAAGTCGACAGCGACGACACCGTGCTATTAGCCGAACTCAGGCCAGTGGACAGCGAGCTAATGCCCGTCGAGGTCGACGTGGACAGCGAAGAAATCGAACTGGTGGCCGACGACAAGCCCGTCGACGCCGAGGTCGACAGCGACGTGATCGAGCTGTTCGCGGACGACAGCCCCGTCGAAGTCGACGTCGACAGCGAAGAAATCGAGCTGGTGGCCGACGACAAGCCGGTCGACGTCGAAGTCGACAGCGTAAACAGTTGGCCGCCGTTGACCGCGTCCCCGCTGCCGGCGGCAACGGTACCGTTCGCAAGGTTGATGATTTTATTGCTGGATACGTTGACGTTACTGCCATTCAGGATGATGCTTCCCGGTGCATACAGTTCGATCGACTGCCCCGGTATGGAGCCGGTGACGCTCGAACTTGGCGTCGTCGCGTTGTTGACAGTGATCCATGTGGTCGACGTGCTGGCGCCCGAATTGATTCCCGGCCCCCCTGAATAGCCGCCCATGAAAAGCACGTCGCTGCCGGTGGTACAGCCCATGTTGTAGCTGGTTGTCGGGCCCGTCGGAATGAGAGCAGCAGTCGATGCATTGCCACAAACGACAAATGCAGCGGCATACACGTCCGGCGACGCGAAGGATCCTCCCCCCAACAACACCACAGCAGTCAACGCCCCCACTACGGCGCTCGTCCCACCCGCCCTTCGCCCTTTCGCAGTTTCCGATGCGGCCACATAGGTGCCCGTCTTCTCGCACCAGACATTCTTGTAAATCTTGTTCATTTTGTTCTCCCTGTTGTACTGTCCGGCCGATCGGAACTCGCACCAAAAAACAGCGGCTCTTGTGAAAGAAACACAATTCCCCGCAGCCCCGCGGGGAGTTCATCGTGGGCGACTTTTATGCCTTTGCACCCAGCCCCCGTCCTTCGCCGGGCCGGCCGCTGCGGAAAATGTCGCGCAGTGTCATGTCGGCATAGCGCCATACGAGATGCCGAATGCTGATTTCATCTACTGCTGGCAAAAATATAAAAAGTGCTTGCTATCGAAACGACCACACCGACAATCAGCGACTCCCATTCCTCCGCTGCAGGCGCGTCAGTTCCATCGCGCGAAAATCATGAAAATTATTTCGATATGTTTTTAAACGAATTAACCTTATTATCGAAAAACATCACCGAGCACACAGCAACAGGAACAGTCGCCGCGCGCCTCACCCCGACAATTTATATTTACCCCTCACCGTCGACGCCAATACTCATCTTCATTAAAAGATGGATCGTGACCCAAACACTTCAGAGATTGACGGCCCTTCACACCATTACAATTGCCGACGCAACACCGGGAGACATGCACACGCGACCGTCGCATCATCGGGAAAACCCGATTGCTCAATTCTCACGGTCAAAATTGGATATCTCAAACTGCTTGCGATCCTTATCGCGAATCCACTCAGGCGCCCGCCCTACTCCTGACCACGTCGCTCCGCTGACCGGGTCGAAATAACGCGGCCGCCGTTTCGTCGCACGGCGCAGGATATCGGCCGTAAATATATCCTCAGGAGAAAATCCAAACTCACGGACGCAATATCTAATCTCGAGCAAAATCGCCTCAGCAGCCGCTCGCCGCTCTTCAGCAATTCGAGCCTCCAGATTCGCCCTTCTTTCCAAATACCGCCGATGAGACTCCAGGTTGCGCATTTATATAATTACATCTCGTAAAACATAAAAATAAGCACCGATCGAGTCGACAACACAAAAACACTCCACTACCTGAACTCGCACTCGCCCAACAATCCATATGAAACATGCTATATCGACGAGCAATAGCGATTGACAACATTTGTCACACATCAACCGCGCCCCAATATCCATTCTGTTCATAAAAGTTGACAAAAAGACCGCTCAAGAATGTCACTCTATTTCGCAAATCAATCCTGCCATTCGGCCATACAACGCCCAGACAAAATATTTCGATTAGCTTTCACTTAAATCTGAAAACACAAGCTGCCCCACGCACGAGGGTATGCACGGATTTAAGCAACACGAAAAAAATGGTTCCAATGAAAATTCTTACCGTTGACGACGAGCCAGCACAGGCTGCGTTTATCTGCGATGTCCTGATCGCAGAAAGGTTCGATGTCCGAAGCGCTACCCGCGGCGCAGAAGCCATACGCCTCCTCGAAACCGATACCTTCAACCTGATCGTGCTCGACTGGAACTTGCCGGATATTTCCGGGCTGGAAGTCCTTGCCTGGATTCGTGCGCGAGTCGGCAGAGACCTCCCCGTGTTGTTCCTGACGAATCGAGTGCGCGAGGAACAGCTTGTCGTTGCGCTTGATGCAGGCGCTGATGACTACATGGTCAAGCCTGTCCGGCGCCATGAGCTGATCGCAAGAGTCCGTGCACTCCTGCGGCGGGCCTATCCCGTGAACGCGACGCCGACATCGATCAACATCGGTCGTTACCGTCTGGATCTCGTGACCGAAACCGTGTTCCTGAGTGACGAGCCGATTAAACTGACATCGAGAGAATTCAACGTCGCCGTTGCGCTTTTTCAAAATTGTGGTCGCGCAATGCCTCGCGAAGCGTTGATCAAGTCGATATGGGGACGCCATAGCGACCACATCTCCAGGACGCTCGATACACACATCTATCGCGTGCGTTCCAAGCTGCGAATCACGCCCGAAAACGGTGTTCGACTTCGCGCTGTTTACAATCACGGGTACCGGTTGGAGTTGCTCGATTCCAGTCACACGGACGATGCGGAGTAACGGCTTCCTAGAGCGCTCACGACATTCGGCTCTGTGTGCCCGCCAGCGTCGTTACAGCAGCAACATATGCAGTTTGAGTTCAAGACAGGCGCAAAGACCGATGCTGAAGACGCCATACGTGATCGATGAATCCAGCTGCGAACCACACGCAACCGGGATCGACGACAATCTGCAGCGATCCCGGCGCTGTCGCGGCTCGTTCGGCTGCCCGGTGGGCACCGAGCGATTGCAGTCAGACAATCGCGTCGTCGCACTGACCGTCGCGCAAGCCGACGGCTGGTTGCACGATACGGCGGTCGATATCGATCGTCGACGCACCCTTGACCATGACTTCCCGCTCTGCCGGTGCCGTCAACTTCCAGGCGAACGCCGTGACGCTCAGAACTCGATAAAGGGAATGTTGCATTTTCATCCTCACATCGGAAGCCACGAATCGCATCGATCGCCCCCGAATATCACCGCATGAAGTCTCACTCTGTGCTGCACAAGGCCGGAACTTCGCTTCCGGCATCGGTACGTACGCAACCGGCACCAGAGACGGCGCGAGCCGCCGTTACCGAGCCTGCTCACGCGGCGGCGTGATGATCGATTTCGCCGAGCCTTGAATCAGTCGAGACGCAAGCGGCACAGGCTCACCATGTTTGGGGCGATCGGCAAGCCAGGCCACACAGACAGCCAGTGCGATCGCGCTTCCCCACAATGTCAACAGAACACGCATCTTCACTTCACCTTCGCGGGCTTTGCCACCTGCGCGATTTTTTCCTGCGGTGTCGGCGCCGTTTCCAGGACGATCACCAGTGCCACGACAAGTCCGCAGATCAGCAGACCGCACATGCCGAACATCGCTCTATTCATTTCAGCGCCACCACTGCATCGTTAGGCCGAATGCGCCGATCGACCCACACCGGGAAATCTGCGCACCAACGCTTGGACCGCGCCTGGAAGCGTCGACTCGATTCAAACGCCCGATGGTCGGCCGCACGATGCGTGATTGGGGCGGTCGCGTCGACCGTGGTAGCGTCGATCGCAATGAAGATGCCTTGGTCACGAGCGCCCCGAGTCTCGATGGCTGACCGGACTTTTCGACGGTCCCTGAACGCATCCCCGGTGGAGGCACTCGTTGCCCCGGAAGAGGGGCGTCATAGACGCCCATGGGTGAGGCCGGATTTAATGCAACACCATATTTTTTATTAGCAATACAAATAATCATACTCGCGAATTTTACTCCGCCAAAGACATCGAAACTTCAGTTGACTGGATCGGAATATCGAATATTCATGCGCTACATCGAACGGTCACAACCGGCCAGCGGACACTCGACACGGTCGTCAGAAGCGCCTGGAAGCCGTAGTTCGGCACGATCCGGGTAGCAGTTCCGATTGACCCGTTTGCCAACTACTCACGCCAATACACCTCACGCAACATTTGACTTCATCTCGTCGACAAAGCCGAGGCCGTGAGCTCCAATTCAGACAAGACGCGTTCGATTACGTCAGTCCAGTTTCCACGCGCGGTCTGGGTAAAGAGTCGCATGCCGGGATACCACGGACTGTCGTCGCGATTGCGCAACCAGCGCCAGCAGCCCGCGTACCGGTTCAGTAACCACACGCGCTTCCCCATGGCTGCGGCCAGGTGAGCGACCGCGGTATCAACGGAAATGACAAGATCCAGCGCGTCGATGAGGGCCGCTGTATCGGCAAAGTCCCTCACCTCGTGCATCCAGTCGACTACGTGTGGATACTTCTCGTGAGAAAGCTCTTTCGAAATGTCATCCGCCTTCTGCAAGCTGATCCAGTGCGCGTGAGGCCACGCAAGCAATGGCGCCATCGTATCCAGATCGATACTACGCCGGCGATCATCGGGCGTGCCCGAATGCCCTCCCGCCCAGACCACCCCGATGCGTGGCAAGGTGCGTGGCTGCAACTTCGCCACCTTCGATGACCATTTTCGCGACCGTCGCCGATTCGCGTACAAATAAGGCAGATCGGCGGGAATGTTGTCTACTTGCGTTCCGAAGGCCATCGGCAGCGACAGCAGCGGGCAATACCAGTCCCACCGAAGCGGATCGAATGACTTGTCGTCGAGCAGCGTCAGATTTGGCCACCGAGAGCAGAGCGAATCAGTCAGCAGCCGGCGCAGTGGTTTCGGGCATAAAAGGCCAACTGCCGTGAATTGCCGAAGCGCCATTTCGAGATATCGACAAAAATGCAACGTATCGCCCAATCCCTGCTCGGCCAGAACGAGCAGGCGGTTTTCGCCAGGCGGCAGCCCTTGCCCCTGCCACCGACGGATCGGCAAAGCCGGGTACTTCGCCCCGGGATACGAATCGCCCGCCAGCATGGTTACCCACCGGTGTTCGAAGTATGGCCAGGCCTCCCTATATTCACCGGCGCGAAGCAATGCATATCCAAGATTGCCGCAGGCTACGAGATTTTTGGGATCCAACTCGATTGCTCGACGATACGCACTGATCGCGAGGTCGGTCTCGCCCAACAGGCTGAGACACACGCCCATATAGCTATAGGCATCCGAACGTGCCGGATTTCGTTCAATCGTGCGTCGACAAATATCGATGCCGTCTTCCGGTTTTTCGTCCAGCACCAAAGCCAGACACAGGTTGTACAACAACTTCGAAGTGTCCAGATCCGGCTGGTGATCTTCGGCAAACGCCAGACCGCTTCGCGCGCTTGCTGCCGCCTGCGAAAATGCCCTCAATCGTGTTTGCACCACGCTCAGGCTGTTGTAGAAGATAGCATTGGGAGACGCGTCAATAGCCCTCTTGAACCAGTCCTCTGCCTCCTCAGCCCTATCCTCGGCCTTACCCAACGAAAAAGCGATCAGCCCCCTCAGATGCAGGACATCACCACTTGAGGGGCATTCCTTCAGAACGTCCTCGACCAACCGAAGAGCGAGTTCAGGCTGGCCAGCGTTATAAGCGTCGATGGCCTTGTCGTAGCACAACTGGATATCTTCAAGATTCGATTCCACAGCAACTCCGATCAGCAGTCCACAGCAGTGAACGTTCCGCAGCGCAGTTCGGACCCGGAATATGGACGCTGGATATCCATTACCGCCTCAATGCCGATTTGCCGGTGTTGCATGGGCACGCGTCGAAGACCGGCGATTTCCGGGGGCCCTTCCAACGTCGACGTGTCAGTTTGAAAATTCAACCAGACCGCGAGCCGTCGTTGAACAAACGTTATCCAGAGATCGGTCGTGACCGGATGCCGTCCGAAAGCATCCTGCCCAGCAAAAAACCTCGATCAGAAAAAAGGCCAAGCGTGAGCTTGGCGTCAAATCCGAGGGGAAGTGCTCCGGTAACAGAGCATTGACGATGGTACGCGTCCGCACACGGCGAGATTTGAACGATTGTCACATCCAGAAAGAGGGAGGCATTTGCGGCCTTCGGCGATCACCGTCATCGGCCTGCGAGAACCGGTCATTCAAAATCATGCGAACCATCGACTCAACGACGGAAGCGTGCCTCGTCCGGAAGCCTTGCTTCGACAACACGGGCCGTCCGAATCTGAACGAGCCTCGACATCAACCGCCGGAACCCAGCCGGATGCCTCGCGTGCCCCGCCCCGCGGATCCATCGCTTCACATCGAAGCATTCATTTTCATTACGCCGATATTTACGGTTTACCTCCGCACTAAACACGCCAAACGCCCTCTCCGTAAGCCCCTGGATTACATTCGGTAATTTAATGCGAATCATTCTCGTTTACATTGACTTTCCCATTTGACACTCCTACGATGCGCCGCGTTGCGCTTCGCTTCGTGCCCTGGCCAATCGGAGCCGAGCGTCCGGACAGCGATCGACAAGCAGGACTCCACACTAATTAAAACCAGGGATTTGATATGAAGTTTGCGTCGTTCCAGGGAGACAGCGTCCGTGCCCGGATGCGCCCCGCCGCCTGCGCGGCCATCCTCGCATGCGCGTCGTTCGCGAGCGGCGCCGCTTTCGCCGACGTGCCCGTCGACGCACAACCCGAAGCACCCGAGGCCGACCTCTCGATCCAGGCGAAGCCGACCAACATGTGGACCGGCATCTGGACGCGCCAGAGCCTGCTCGGCGACATGGGCGGCATCCGCCCGTGGCTCGGCAAGTACGGCGCGACGCTGCAGATCACCGAAACCAGCGAATACCTCGCGAACCTGCGCGGCGGCCTGAACCGCGGCGGCGCGTACGACGGATTGACGACGGCCACGTTGACGGTCGACACGCAGAAGGCGATCGGCCTGGCCGGCGGCACGTTCAACGTCAGCGCGCTGCAGATCCACGGCACCAACCTGAGCGCGCGGAACCTCGGCACGCTCAACACCGCGAGCGGCATCGAGGCGCAGGGCACGACGCGCCTGTGGGAGCTGTGGTACCAGCAGTCGTTCCTCGACAAGCGCGTCGACGTGAAGATCGGCCAGCAGAGCCTGGACCAGGAATTCATGGTCAGCACGTATGCGAACACGTTCGTCAACACGATGTTCGGCTGGCCCGCACTGCCGTCGTACGACCTGCCCAACGGCGGCCCCGCGTATCCGCTCGCGGGCCTCGGCGTGCGCGTGCGCGCGCAGATCACGCCGAAGCTCACCGCGCTCGCGGGCGTGTTCGACGGCGACCCGCTCGGCAACAACCCGAACAACCTCAGCGGCACCAGCTTCAACCTGCACAACGGCACGCTCTATATCGGCGAGCTGCAGTACGCGCTGAACCAGCCGTCCGACGGCGAAATGGACACCGGCCGCTCGAACGGGCTGCCGGGCACCTACAAGATCGGCGTCTGGTATCACAACGGCCGCTTCGCGGACCAGAACGTGGGCACCGACGGGCTGTCGCTCTCCGATCCCGCGTCGAACGGCAACGCGCAGCTGCGCCACGGCGACTACAGCTTCTACGCGGTGGCCGACCAGATGATCTGGCGCCCCGACCCGACCGGCCCGCGCAGCCTCGGCGTGTTCGCGCGCGTGATGGGCGCGCCGGGCGACCGCAACCTGGTGAGCTTCTCGGCCAATGCGGGGATCGTGCTGAAGGCGCCGTTCGAAGGCCGCGACAACGACAGCGTCGGCCTCGGCGTCACGTACATCCAGGTCGGCAACCACGTGACCGACCTCGACCAGGCCGCGCGGACGTTCGCGACCGGCCCGTACGGCGTGCGCACCCGCGAGACGACGCTCGAGGCGACCTACCAGTACCAGGTGAACCCGTGGTGGATCGTCCAGGCCGACGCGCAGTACACGTTCAACGCGGGCGCCGGCCAGAACCCGAGCGACGCGACGCAGCCGCTGCGCAACACGTTCGTGCTCGGCGCGCGTACGACGATCACGTTCTGAGCGACGCGCCCACGCTACCCGTTTTTCGCGCGCCGCCCGGACGGCGCGCCCTCCAGGAGATTCACATGATTCAATCCGCCCCGCTTCGCCGCCTCGCGACGGGCGCACTGGCCGCCGCCGCACTGACGGCCGCCGCCGGCGCACTCGCCGAGCCGCAAGGTTTCCTCGAGACGCTGCATCGCCACACCACGCTCGTCAACACGGTGCCCGACAACGGCGACCAGAACCCGTACGCGATCGCGGTCGCGCCGGTGTCGGCCGGGACGATCCAGGCGGGCGACGTGCTCGTCGACAACTTCAACAACGCGGCGAACCTGCAAGGTACCGGCAGCACGATCGTCGACTACCGCCCGTCGACGAAGCAGCTGAGCCTGTTCGCATCGATCCCGCGCGACCTGAAGGCGTGCCCGGGCGGCATCGGCCTGTCGACGGCGATGACGATGCTCAAATCCGGCTGGGTGATCGTCGGCAGCACGCCGAGCAACGACGGCACGACGAACACCAAGGGGGCCGGCTGCCTGATCGTGCTCGATCCGCAGGGCAAGATCGCATCGACGTGGTCGACCCCGAACATCAACGACCCGTGGGGCAACATGGCCGTGGTCGACCGCGGCGACAGCGCGACGCTGTTCGTCAGCATGGCCGGCTTCGGCGTCGGCCGCGCGGACGGCAACCCGCCCGTCTACAAGCAGGCGACCGTGCTGCGCCTCGATCTCGACGTACCGGGGGGCAAGCCGCCCGTCATCAAGCAGGAAACGGTCGTCGCGAGCGGCCTCGGCGCGCAGGCCGACAAGGGCGTGTTCCTGGTCGGCCCGACCGGCCTCGCGTTGTCCGGCGACCAGAAGAAGCTGTACGTGTCGGACGCGATCGGCAACCGGATCGTCGAGATCGACGACCCGCTCACGCGCGACACCAGCGCGGGCGTCGGCCGCCAGGTCACCGCCGACGGTTTCCTGCGCCGCCCGCTCGCGCTCGCGACCGCACCGAACGGCCACCTGCTCGCGACCAACGCGCAGAACGGCCAGGTCGTCGAGATCGACCCGGTCGCCGGCAAGCAGCTCTACGCGCGCTGGATCAACACCGACAAGGCGCAGTCGCCCCCCGGCAACGGCAACCTGTTCGGCATCGCGATGACGCCCGAGGGCGACGGTTTCTACTACGTCGCGGACGACGTCAACACGCTGTTGCTCGCGAAGTAACGGAACGAACCATGGCAGACGATCACAACCAGCCGCCCCGCCCCGCACGGCGCGGCTTCCTGAAGGCGGGCGGCGCCGCGGTGGCCGCCGGCCTCGCGGCGGCGTCGATGCCGGCCG
>NZ_QOBB01000256.1:0-9504 GCF_024704855.1 Burkholderia sp. HAN2018
GCCCGCGCACCGCGCGAACCTTCGCGCCCCCGGCGCTGTCGAATCCGCTTTCGAACCCGCGGCGCGCCCGGCGGTGCCCGGCCGGGCCGCCTTCCGGGCCCGCCGCGACGCCCGCTGCGACGCAATTCGCGCCGTTCCACTGAGTCTTCGGACGAACAGTTATACTTGTCCGCTACATCCCCGCTACCGCCACGCGCTTCCCGACCGCACCAGATCTCTATGCGAATGAAATTGAAGAACATCGGCCTGATTGCCGCGGGCCTCGCCACGGGCGTGTTCGCCACGCTGCAGGTTTCCGCATCGGCCGAGCAGACCGCCACGGCGCCGCTTCCCCTCGACCAGCTCCGCCTGTTCGCGGAAGTCTTCGGACAGATCAAGCGCGAGTACGTCGAACCGGTCGACGACAAGAAGCTGCTGACGGCCGCGATCAAGGGCATGGTGTCGAGCCTCGACCCGCACTCGTCGTTCCTCGACAAGACCGACTATGACGAGCTGCAGGAGCAGACGAAGGGCCGCTTCGCGGGTCTCGGCATCGAGATCTCGCAGGAAGACGGCCTCGTCAAGGTGATCTCGCCGATCGAAGATACGCCCGCGTTCCGCGCCGGCATCCGTCCGGGCGACCTGATCACGCGCATCAACGACAAGCCGGTGCGCGGCATGACGCTCGACAAGGCCGTGAAGCAGATGCGCGGCGAGCCGGGCACCAAGGTCACGCTGACGATCTTCCGCAAGAGCGACGACCGCACGTTCCCGGTCACCGTCACGCGCGCGATCATCAAGGTCCAGAGCGTGAAGATGAAGATCCTCGATCCGGGCTATGCGTATGTCCGCATCACGAGCTTCCAGGAGCGCACGACGCCCGATCTCGCGCAGAAGCTGCAGGACATCGCACGCCAGCAGCCGAACCTGAAGGGCCTCGTCCTCGACCTGCGCAACAACGGCGGCGGCCTGCTGCAGAGCGCGGTCGGCGTGGCCGGCGCGTTCCTGCCGCCCGACTCCGTCGTCGTGTCGACCAACGGCCAGATCCCCGATTCGAAGCAGGTCTACCGCGATACGTACGACAACTATCGCCTGCCGTCCTTCGACGGCGATCCGCTGAAGAACCTGCCGCCGGTCTTCAAGACGGTGCCGATGATCGTGCTGACGAACGCCTATTCGGCGTCCGCGTCGGAAATCGTCGCCGGTGCGCTGCAAGATTCGAAGCGCGCGCAGATCATGGGCAAGACGACGTTCGGCAAGGGTTCGGTGCAGACGGTCCGCCCGATGACGGCCGACACCGCACTGCGCCTGACTACCGCGTACTACTACACGCCGAGCGGTCGTTCGATCCAGAACAAGGGCATCACGCCGGACGTGCCGGTCGATCAGTACGCGGACGGCGATCCGGACGACGTGCTCGTGACGCGCGAGGTCGACTACACGAACCACCTCGCGAACACGCAGGATCCGAACGAGAAGAAGGAACAGGAAGAGCGCGAGCAGCGCCGGATGGATCAACTGCGCGTCCTCGAAGAGCAGAACGACAAGAAGACGCCGGAACAGCGCCAGAAGGATCGCGATCGCAAGCCGATCGAGTTCGGCAGCGCCGACGACTTCATGATGCAGCAGGCGCTCAACAAGCTCGAAGGCAAGCCGGTTCAGGAATCGAAGTCGCTGCTCGCCGAAAGCACGAAGGGCACGGCCGGCAAGGCCGCCACGGCCCCGAAGGCATCGGGCGCAAGCGCGAAGCCGGCTTCCGCACCGAAGCCCGCGTCGGCGCCGAAGTAAGCGCCGGCTGGCATCCGACGGGCCATCGCGGGAAGACCGCGATGGCCCGTTTTTCATGCGCGCCTAAAATAACGACACATCCGCCGCTTCGCCCACGACGCCCCCCATGAACGACGATCAACTCCTTCGCTACTCCCGCCACATCCTCGTCGACGAAATCGGCATCGAGGCGCAGCAGCGCTTTCTCGATGCGCATGCGATCGTCGTCGGCGCGGGCGGCCTCGGCTCGCCCGCCGCAATGTACCTCGCGGCATCGGGCGTCGGCACGATCACGCTCGTCGACGCCGATACGGTCGATCTCACGAACCTGCAGCGGCAGATCCTGCACGTGACGGCCTCGGTCGGCCGCAGCAAGGTCGAATCGGGGCGCGACACGCTCGCGCAACTGAACCCCGAGGTGAAGGTGGACGCGGTCGCCGCGCGCGTCGACGACGCATGGCTCGACGCGCACGTGCCGAGCGCGACCGTCGTGCTCGACTGCACCGACAACTTCGCGACGCGGCACGCGATCAACCGCGCGTGCGTCGCGCACGGCGTGCCGCTCGTGTCGGGCGCCGCGCTGCGCTTCGACGGCCAGATCAGCACGTTCGATTTCCGCGACCCGGCCGCGCCCTGCTATGCGTGCGTGTTTCCGGAAGACCAGCCGTTCGAGGAGGTCGCGTGCGCGACGATGGGCGTGTTCGCGCCGACGGTCGGGATCATCGGCGCGATGCAGGCCGCCGAGGCGCTGCGCGTGATCGGCGACATCGGCAGGACGCTCAACGGGCGGCTGATGATGCTCGATTCGCTGCGGATGGAATGGACGACGATGAAAATCGCGCGCCAGGCCGACTGCCCCGTGTGCGGGGGCCGGCACTGACGCGCGACGGGCATGCGCCAGGCGGCGCATGCTTGGTGACACTTCGCTACTTTTTGAGCGGCGACGTGGCGCCTATGCGGCCGCATCCGCGCGCGGCTCGGCGACCGACAGGCGCTGCAGCGCCGCCTGCACTTCCTCCGGCTCGAACGCGGCGAGCACGTCGGCCGTCGGCTTTTCGAGCGCCTTCAGGTGTGCGCGCAGGATCTCCTGCTTCACGACGAGCAGCTGGCTCGGGTGCATCGAGAACTCGGTGAGCCCCATCCCGAGCAGCAGGCGCGTAAGCGCCGGGTCGCCCGCCATCTCCCCGCACACCGACACGGATACCCCCGCGCGCTTCGCTTCGCGCAACGTATAGGCGATCAGGTGCAGCACGGCCGGGTGCAGCGGGTCGTACAGGTGCGCGACCGCGTTGTCGGCACGGTCGATCGCGAGCGTGTACTGGATCAGGTCGTTCGTGCCGATCGACAGGAAATCGAACCGCTTCAGGAACAGCGGCAGCGCGATCGCCGCGGCCGGGATCTCGATCATCGCGCCGATGCGCACGCTCGGATCGTACGCGAGCCCCGCGTCGTCGAGCTGGCGCTTCGCCTCGCGAATCAGGTCGAGCGTCTGGTCGATCTCCTGCGCGTGCGCGAGCATCGGGATCAGGATCTTCACCTGGCCGAACGCGGACGCACGCAGGATCGCACGCAACTGCGTGAGGAACATCTGCGGTTCGGACAGGCTCCAGCGGATCGCGCGCAGGCCGAGCGCGGGGTTCGGCGCCGTCTCGTAGCCCTCGTCGAGTGCCTCGAGCGGCTTGTCCGCGCCGACGTCGATCGTGCGGATCGTCACCGGCATGCCCTTCATCCACTCGACGGCCCGCTTGTAGGCGGCGAACTGCTCCTCCTCTTCCGGCATCTCCTTCTGATGCATGAACAGGAACTCGGAACGGAACAGCCCGACGCCGACCGCGCCGGCCTCGACGGCCGCCTTCGCGTCGTCGGGCAGCTCGATGTTCGCGTACAGATCGATCTTGGTGCCGCACAACGTTTGCGTCGGCGAGAACTTCAGACGCTGCAGCTTGCGTTGCTCCAGCAGCTTCTCGGACTGCCGGTACGAATACTCCTCGAGGACGATCGGCGCCGGATCGACGATCACGATGCCCTGGTCGCCGTCGACGATGATCAGGTCGTCCTGGCGGATCAGCGCGCTCGCGTGCTGCACGCCGACCGCGGCCGGAATGCCGAGGCTGCGCGCGACGATCGCCGTGTGCGACGTGCGCCCGCCGAGGTCGGTGACGAACGCCTGGAACGACTGCGACTTGAACTGCATCATGTCGGCCGGCGCGATGTCGTGCGCGACGACGATCATCTCGTTCGTGCCGTTCGCGGCCGCGCGGTCGAGCGCCTGCGACGCGGACGGTGCGCCGGCGAGCGCCTTCAGCACGCGCTCGACCACCTGCTCGATGTCGGCCTTGCGCTCGCGCAGGTATTCGTCCTCGATGTCGTCGAAGTGACGCGTGAGCAGCTCGAGCTGCTCGGTCAGCGCCCACTCGACGTTGTAGCGGCGCGTGCGGATCAGGTCGATGGTTTCCTGCACGAGCATCTCGTCGCCCAGGATCATCGCGTGGACGTCGATGAATGCACCGACCTCGCTCGGGGTGTCGTCGGTCAGGTCGGCGCGCAGCGCCTCGAGTTCGTGATGCACGACATCGAGCGCCGTGCGGAAGCGCTCGACCTCGGCATCGATCTGGTTTGCGTCGATCAGGTAATGGGCGACGTCGAGCGCCGCCGGCGCGATCAGGTACGCTCGCCCGATCGCGATACCTCGTGAGACGGGAATGCCATGCAGCGTGAAGGACACGCGCACCTCCTCTGTACAAGTAAAGCCGCGGCACACTGCTGCGATGCGCTTATGACCCCGGTTAGCGATTATAAATTCCGCGACTCCCCGCTGACTGCATGCACCGCAGCATTGCGCATTCCGCATCAATGCTTCCGACGAAAAAAATGCCGCGGAATCCGCGGCATTCTGACTGGAAACGGCAACGATCCCGTGCGCGGCGCGCGCGGATCACTGCCCTTCGCCGAACTTGTCCGCGATCAGTTTCAGCAGTGCGTCCATCGCTTCCCGCTCGTCGGGCCCTTCGGTCTCGATCGTCACGGTGCTGCCGATGCCCGCCGCCAGCATCATCACGCCCATGATGCTCTTCGCGTTGATCTTGCGCCCGTTGCGCGTCATCCAGACTTCCGACTGGAAGTTACCGGCCAGTTGCGTAAGCTTGGCCGATGCGCGCGCATGGAGCCCCAATTTATTGACGATGGTGGTTTCTTGTTGAAGCATGATTCTCGGTCGGGTCGGTCGGGACCGCCGGCGGCGCGCGCCGGCGGTGCTGTCTAAAACGGAAAACGGGAAATCAGTGCGACTCGGTGCGCGGTTGCGGTTCCGGCGGAATCGGCGCGCATTGGCCGCAGCCGGTTTCCGTCGGCGGCGGCGGTGTGCCGGCCGACACCTCGTGGACGCCCTTCGCCCCGCCGGACAGCGCCTTGTCGACGAGCTTGTCGAGCGGCACGGTGCGGTAGCAGACGGCCCGCACGAGCATCGGCAGGTTCACGCCCGCCAGCACGCGCACGTTGTCGAGCTTCGCAAGCTGGCCGGCGATGTTCGCCGGCGTCGCGCCGTACATGTCGGTCAGCACGACCACGCCGTTCTCTTCGCGGAGCCGCGCGAGCTCCGCGTGCGCGAACGCCATCACCTGGGCCGGATCGCTGTCCGCCATCACGTCGATACAGCCGATGCGGGCGGGCACGCCGCCATAGATGTGCGCGATGCAGTCCCGCAGCGCGGTGGCGAGCGGGGCGTGCGCGATGATCAGGATCCCGGCCATGTCAGATCGCTCCCGGCCGCCCCTGGCGGGCCGATACCCCGCGGCGGGGCAATGAGCGTAGCGAGTGTGGGAAACGTTTCATGGTCAGCCTTGCAACAGTTTCGGCCCGACCGCCGGGCCTTTGGTGCGCGATCGCGGCACCGGGCAAGCGGGCATTGTAGCAGGCCGGTCGAGCTGCTCCGGCGACGGGGGACCTGCGCGGCCGCCGCCGGGGTTGCGCGGGAGACGGCCTACGCGGCCGCACGCTCCAGCGCGTCGATGAACATCGCGGCGACGTCGAAGCCCGTCTGCTCCATGATCTCGCGGAAGCACGTCGGGCTCGTGACGTTCACCTCGGTCAGCCAGTCGCCGATCGCATCGAGGCCGACCAGCAACAGCCCGCGCGCCGCGAGCACGGGCCCGAGCGTGTCGGCGATCTCGCGATCGCGCGCGGTCAGCGGCTGCGCGACCCCGAGCCCGCCCGCCGCGAGATTGCCGCGCACCTCGCTGCCCTGCGGAATCCGCGCGAGCGAATACGGCACCGGCTCGCCCGCGATCAGCAGGATGCGTTTGTCGCCGGCCTTGATCTCGGGAATGAACTTCTGGATCATCAGCGAGCGCGTGCCGTCATGGCCGAGCATCTCGATGATCGCACCGAGGTTCATGCCGTCGGCCTTCACGCGGAACACGCCCATCCCGCCCATCCCGTCGAGCGGCTTCACGATCACGTCGCCGTGCTCGGCGTGGAAGGCGCGCAGGCGCGCCGCATCGCGCGTGACGAGCGTCGGCGCGACGAATTGCGGAAACTCGCCGATCGCGAGCTTTTCCGAGTGATCGCGAATCGACTGCGGCTTGTTGAATACGCGCGCGCCCGCCCGTTCGGCAAGCTCGAGCATCCACGTGGCCGTTACGTATTCCATGTCGAACGGCGGATCCTTGCGCATCAGCACCGCGCCGAACGACGTCAGCGCACGCGACTCGTGAGCGGCCGCCTCGTACCACGGTTCGCGGTGCAGGTCGGCCGTGTCGCCGACGATCGTCACGCGCTGCACGTCCGCCTCGACACCGCTCCCCGTCCATGCGAGCTGGTGCGGCTGGCACGCGTACACCGCATGCCCGCGCCGCGCCGCCTCGGCCATCATCGCGTAGGTCGAATCCTTGTAGATCTTGAAGCGCTCGAGCGGGTCGGCGATAAAGAGAATGTCCATGAGGTCCTGTACTTGGCGAAGGTCCGTTATACCTGGATGGCTTCGGGGTCGGTCTTTTCCAGTTCGATCGACGACGCGATCAGCGACAGCCGCGCGACGACGCCGTACATATAGAAACGGTTCGGCGGCGCGGCACCCGGCTTCGCGCCGGCATCCGGCAGCGCGGTGTGCTCGAAGCCGAGCGGCACGTAGTGCATGCCGGGCGCGTTCAGGTTCTGGTCGCGCTCGCGGCCGGCGTGCGTGCGGTAGAAGCCGCCGACCACGTAGCGGTCGATCATGTATACAACGGGCTCGGCCACTTCGTCGCCGACGCGCTCGAACGTATACACGCCTTCCTGCACGATCACGTCGCGCACCGCGAGGCCGGCCTTCGACTCGGCCATCTGCGCGCGCTCGGCCTTCGACATCCGGCCGATCTCGGCCGCGTCGTGCACGGTCATCACGCCGCGCCCCGCCGTGCCCGCGTCGGCTTTCACGACGACGTACGGCTTCTCGCTGATCCCGTATTCGCGGTACTTGCGCGCGATCTTCTTCAGCACGCCGTCGATCGCGTCGGCGAGCGCCTGCTCGCCTTCATGCGCCTGCCAGTCGACACCTTCCACGTGCGCGAAATACGGATTCACCATCCACGGATCGACGCCGACCATCTTCGCGAACTTCTTCGCGACGTCGTCGTAGCACGAGAAGTGCGTCGACTTGCGGCGCACGGCCCAGCCCGCGTGCAGCGGCGGCAGCAGGTACTGCTCGTGCAGGTTTTCCAGCACGGCCGGGATGCCGGCCGACAGGTCGTTGTTCAGCAGGATCGAGCACGGGTCGAAATTCTTCAGGCCGAGGCGGCGCTGCGAACGCTCGAGCGGTTCGAGCACGATCTTCTGGCCGTCGGCCAGCGTGATCGGCGTCATGTCGGTGATGCTCGGGTCGAGCGAGCCGAAGCGCACGTTCAGGCCGGCCTGGCGCATGATCGTCGCGAGGCGCGCGACGTTTTCGAGGTAGAACGCGTTGCGGGTCGGCAGCTCGGGAATCACGAGCAGGTTCTTCGCGTCCGGGCAGATCTTCTCGATCGCGGCCATCGCGGCCTGCACGGCGAGCGGCAGCACTTCGGACGGCAGGTTGTTGAACGCGCCGGGAAACAGGTTCGCGTCGACGGGCGCCAGCTTGAAGCCGGCATTGCGCAGGTCCACCGAACAATAGAACGGCGGGGTGTGTTCCTGCCATTCGAGCCTGAACCAGCGTTCGATCGCAGGCGTCGCGTCGAGGATCTTCTGCTCGAGTTCGAGCAGCGGACCGTTCAACGCCGTAACGAGGTGGGGAACCATGAATCACTCGCGAGCGGGAGAATGAAGATTGTAGAGCAATTGCCTTGCCCATTTGGGGATTGTTCCCGGCTTCACAAGGATATGCAGGAAGTTTTCGGCTATTGACCCGATAGAGTGAAGGGTTATCCGCTACGTCAGTGCGTGACAGGAGAAAAAAAGCCCGCCGGGTAGGCGGGCCGAAGTCGCTGCGCTCATTCGGGGCGGGCGCCGTCGTCGCGGCGGCCCGCCGTTGATTCGTGTGACTTATTCCACGTGCTCGCCGTGCAGGATCACGTCGAGACCTTCGCGCTCTTCCTCTTCGGTCACGCGCAGGCCCATCGTCAGGTCGATCAGCTTCAGCAGCACGAAGCTCAGCACGCCGCTGTAGACCAGCGTGATCAGCACGCCCTTCGCCTGCAGCAGCAGGCTGCCGTCGGCGCCGCCGATGTCCTTGACCGCGAACACACCCGTCAGCAGCGCGCCGAGAATCCCGCCGATGCCGTGCACGCCGAACGCGTCGAGCGAATCGTCGTAGCCGAGCTTCGACTTGAGCCAGGTCGCCGACCAGAAGCAGACGACGCCGGCGGCGATGCCGATCACCAGTGCACCCGCCACGCCGACGAAACCGGCGGCCGGCGTGATCGCCACGAGACCCGCGACCGCGCCCGACACGATGCCGAGCACCGACGGCTTGCCCTTCGCGATCCACTCGGCAAACATCCAGCCGAGCGCCGCGCAGGCGGTCGCCACTTGCGTGGTCAGCATCGCGAAGCCGGCACGGCCGTCAGCGGCGACCGCGGAGCCCGCATTGAAGCCGAACCAGCCGACCCACAGCATCGAGCCGCCGATCATCGTCAGCACGAGGTTGTGCGGCGCCATCGATTCGCGGCCGTAGCCGACGCGCTTGCCGAGCACGAGGCACGACACGAGGCCCGCGATACCGGCGTTGATGTGCACCACCGTGCCGCCCGCGAAGTCGAGCACGCCGTCGGCCGACAGCCAGCCGGTCGGCTCCCACACCATGTGCGCGACCGGCACGTAGACGATCAGCGACCAGAGCGTCATGAACACGAGCATCGCCGAGAACTTCATGCGATCGGCGAACGCGCCGCAGATCAGCGCCGGCGTGATGATCGCGAACGTCATCTGGTAGACGAAGTAGACCGATTCCGGAATCGTCGTCGCGAGATGGCTGACGGTCAGCGTCGTCGCCTTGTCGCCCTTGATGTAGTTCATGCCGTGCAGGAATGCGCGCGACAGGCCGCCGATGAAGCCGTTGCCCGGCGTGAACGCGAGGCTGTAGCCGACCACCGTCCACAGCACCGTGATCACCGCGGTGATCGCGAAGCTCTGCATCACGGTCGCGAGCACGTTCTTCTTGCGGACCATGCCCGCGTAGAACAGCGCGAGGCCCGGGATCGTCATGAACAGCACGAGCGCGGTCGACGTCAGCATCCACGCGGTGTCGCCCGCGCTGATCTTCGACGAATCGACCGAGAACGGTGCGGTCGGCGCAGCCGGTGCGGC
>NZ_QOBB01000257.1:0-9373 GCF_024704855.1 Burkholderia sp. HAN2018
CGCGCGGCCGTGCCGGGGCTCAGTTCTTGGTGCCGAACAGGCGGTCGCCCGCGTCGCCCAGGCCCGGCACGATGTACGCGTGCTCGTTCAGGTGCGAATCGAGCGACGCGACGAACAGCTTCACGTCGGGGTGCGCGTCCTGGAACACCTGCACGCCTTCGGGCGCGGCCACCAGCGCGACGAACATGATGTTCGCGGCCGGCACGTTGCGGCGTTTCAGCACGTCGACCGCGTGCACGGCCGAGTAGCCGGTCGCGACCATCGGGTCGCACAGGATGAAGATGCGGTCTTCCAGATCCGGCAGGCGCACCAGGTATTCGACCGGGCGATGGTCGTCGGCGCGGTACACGCCGATATGGCCGACGCGCGCGGAGGGCACCAGGTCGAGCAGGCCGTCCGACATCCCGATGCCCGCGCGCAGCACCGGCACGATCGCCAGTTTCTTGCCCGCGATCACCGGCGCGTCGACCTCGACGAGCGGGGTTTCGACCCGCTTGGTGGTAATCGGCAGGTTGCGGGTGATCTCGTAACCCATCAGCAGCGTGATTTCGCGCAGCAGCTCGCGGAACGTGCGGGTGGACGTGTCCTTGTCGCGCATGTGCGTGAGCTTGTGCTGGATCAGCGGGTGATCGGTGATGAAGAGATTCGGGAAACGGCTGTCCTGTTTCATGACGGGGGTGCCTTGGCGGCAAAAGAGGATCGGGGGCGGGGGCGGGCGCAAGCCGGCCGCGCGCTTATGTCCGCAATTTTACCAAGGCGCGCCGCATGATCCGGATAATATCGACGTCTCACGACAATCCGCGCGCCTGCGCCCGCCCGTTCGCCTGCCTAGCCCGCCCGTGACCCGGGCGCCGAAGCGGCCGGGGCCGCGCCGGCGCGTGTCGCCACCAAGGAATCGACGATGGATCTCGGCATCGAAGGAAAGACCGCGCTCGTGTGTGCGGCAAGCAAGGGGCTCGGTCGCGGCTGCGCGGAAGCGCTGGCCGCGGAGGGCGTGAACCTCGTGATCGTCGCGCGCACGCGCGACACGCTGGAGGAAACCGCGGAGGAGATCCGCGCCGGCGCGAACGTGTCGGTGACCGCGGTCGCCTGCGACATCACGACGCCGGACGGGCGCGCCGCCGCGCTCGCCGCGTGCCCGCAGCCGGACATTCTCGTGACGAATGCGGGCGGCCCGCCGCCCGGCGATTTCCGCGACTTCTCGCACGACGACTGGATCCGTGCGCTCGAATCGAACATGCTGACGCCGATCGAGCTGATCCGCGCGACCCTCGACGGGATGATCGCGCGCCGCTTCGGCCGGATCGTCAACATCACCAGTTCGGCCGTGAAGGCGCCGATCGACGTGCTCGCGCTGTCGAACGGCGCGCGCTCGGGGCTGACCGGCTTCGTCGCGGGGCTGTCGCGCAAGGTCGCGGGGCAGGGCGTGACGATCAACAACCTGCTGCCGGGCCTGTTCGACACCGACCGGATCGCGACCACGCTCACCGCGTCGGCGAAGGCGCAGGGCGTGACGGTCGACGAGATGCGCGCGCGGCGCACGAAGGAGATCCCGGCCGGCCGCCTCGGCACGCGCGCAGAGTTCGGCGCGGCGTGCGCGTTCCTGTGCAGCGTGCATGCCGGCTACATCACCGGGCAGAACTGGCTGCTCGACGGCGGCGCGTATCCGGGCACGTTCTGACGCGCGTGTCCCGAATCACGATCACGACAACAACCGAACGACGAAGGAACCGGAGATGAGCAAAACCCGCATCGCCTTGATTGCGCACGACGCGAAGAAGGACGAGATCGTCGCGCTCGCGGGCGAATACCGCGCGACGCTCGCGCAATGCCGGCTGGTCGCGACCGGCACGACGGGCGGCCGCATCGCGGACGCGCACGGGCTGGAGGTCGAGCGCAAGCTGTCGGGGCCGCTCGGCGGCGACCTGCAGATCGGCGCGGAACTGGCGGACGGCCGCGTGGACATCGTCGTGTTCCTGCGCGACCCGATGACCGCACAGCCGCACGATCCCGACATCACCGCGCTCGTGCGCGCGTGCGACGTGCACGACGTGCCGGTCGCGACCAACGTCGCGACGGCGCGGATGCTGCTCGACGATCTGGCGCGGAACATGCAGGACCGCTGCTAGGGCCAGCGCAGGCCCTGGCCCGCAGCGTGGCCCGATTGCCCCTGTTGCGGGCAGGGCCATGCACGGACGGCGGTGCCGGGCGAGAATCGTGCGTCGCGACGCGCCTGCCGCCGGCTGTTGCCTGCATCGGTCGGCGCCGTGCGTCGGCGATCCGACCATTTCCCTGACCGACAGACAGACAAGGAGCGAAACGATGCCGAAAGCAATCCGATACGACCAGCCGGGCGGCCCGGACGTGATGAAGTGGGTCGATGTCGAGGTCGGCGAGCCGAAGGCGGGTGAAGTCCGCATTCGGCAGCACGCGGTCGGGCTCAACTACATCGACGTGTATTTCCGCACCGGCCTTTATCCGCAGCCGCTGCCCGGCGGTCTCGGGATGGAGGCGGCGGGCGAGGTGACGGCCGTCGGCGAAGGCGTGACCGCGCTCAAGGCGGGCGACCGCGTCGCGTACGTCGGGCAGCCGCCGGGCGCGTATGCGCAGGAGCGCGTGATGCCGGCCGAGCGGCTTGTGAAGCTGCCGGACGGCATCAGCTACGACGACGCGGCGTCGGTGATGCTGCAGGGCCTGACCGCGCACTACCTGCTGCGCCGCACGTACCCGGTGAAGGCCGGCGACACGATCCTGATCCATGCGGCGGCCGGCGGCGTCGGCCTGCTGGTGTGCCAATGGGCGAAGGCGCTCGGCGCGACCGTGATCGGCACGGTCGGCTCCGACGAGAAAGCCGCGCTCGCGAAGGCGCACGGCTGCGATCACCCGATCGTCTACACGCGCGAGAACTTCACACAGCGCGTGAAGGAGATCACGAACGGCGCGGGCGTGCCCGTCGTCTACGACTCGATCGGCAAGGACACCTACATCGGCTCGCTCGACTGCCTCGCGCCGCTCGGCTACTTCGTCAGCTTCGGCAACGCGTCGGGCCCGCTGCCGGCGATCGATTCGAAGGAGTTCTCGTCGCGCGGCTCGCTGTTCTTCACGCGGCCGACGCTGTTCTCGTACATCGCGAAGCGCGCCGATCTTGAATCCGCGGCCGCCGAGCTGTTCGACGTGATCCTGTCGGGCAAGGTGAAAACCAGCATCAACCAGCGCTATCCGCTCGCGGAAGTCGGCCGCGCGCATGCCGACCTCGAGTCGCGCAAGACCACCGGCTCGACGATCCTCGTTCCCTGATACATCCCTGCGTGCCGGCATCATGTCGGCACGCCCTCCCGGCGGGCGGCACCGGCGTGTCGCCCGTCCTGCCCATCGTTCCGCCCGCCGTTCCGCCGCCCGCGTTTACACGTTTTTTATACCCGCCCCGATACCTTTGACCCGTCCTTTACGTGCGTTCCCATAAGGTTCTAGTCGTCTGATTTCGACGATGGAGAACAGAAAAATGGATGGGGTTTTCATCGGCGCACTGGTGCTCTTCACCACGCTGATCCTCGGTTTGGTTGCCGGTTGCGACAAGCTCGTGCAATACGGTCGCGGGGGGCGAGCATGACCTGGATGCTCTGGCTGGCGGGCGCCTCGACGGCACTGCTGTTCGCGTATCTCGTCTTTGCGCTGCTGCGCGCGGAGGACATCGAATGAACGCGAACAACCTGTTTCAGACGCTGCTCTTCGTCGTCGTGCTGCTGGCGGCGGCCGTGCCGGTCGCGCGCTACCTGTCCGCCGTGATGGACGGCAGTTCGCGCGTCGTGCGCGTGTTCGGGCCGCTCGAGCGCGCGCTGTACCGCATTGCCGGCGTCGACGCCGGCAGCGAGATGAACTGGAAGCAGTACGCGATCGCGACGATCGCGTTCAACGCGCTCGGCGCGCTGTTCCTCTACGGCCTGCTGCGCCTGCAGGGCTTCCTGCCCGGCAACCCGCAGCAATTCGGCGCGATGACGGTCGACGGCGCGTTCAACACGGCCGTCAGCTTCGTCACCAACACGAACTGGCAGGACTACACACCCGAGCAGACCGTCAGCTACCTGACGCAGATGCTCGGCCTGACCGTGCAGAACTTCCTGTCGGCGGCAACCGGCATCGTCGTCGTGATCGCGCTGATCCGCGGCTTCGCGCGTCATACCGCGCAGACGATCGGCAACTTCTGGGTCGACCTCACGCGCGTGACGATGTACGTGCTCGTGCCGATGTCGATGATCGTCGCCGCGCTGCTGATGAGCCAGGGCGTGATCCAGAACATGAAGGCGTACCAGGACGTGCCGGTGCTGCAGGCGAGCACCTATGCGGCGCCGAAGCTCGACGCGCAGGGCAATCCGGTGAAGGACGACAAGGGTAACGCGGTCACGGTGCCGACCCCGCTCACGAAGCAGACGCTCGCGATGGGCCCGGTCGCGTCGCAGGAAGCGATCAAGATGCTCGGCACCAACGGCGGCGGCTTCTTCAACGCGAACTCCGCGCACCCGTACGAGAACCCGACGCCGTTCGCGAACTTCCTGCAGATCTTCTCGATCCTGATCATCCCGGCCGCTCTGTGTCTCGTGTTCGGCCGGATGATCGGCGACCGCCGGCAGGGCATCGCGGTGCTCGCGGCGATGACCGTCGCGTTCGTGCTCGCGATCGGCGTCGAGGTGAGCGCCGAGCAGGGCGGCAACCCGACGCTCGCCGCGCTTCACGTCGACCAGTCGACGGGCGCGCTGCAGCCGGGCGGCAACATGGAAGGCAAGGAAACGCGCTTCGGGATCGCGCAGACCGGCATCTTCACGGTCGCGACGACGGCCGCGTCGTGCGGCGCGGTCGACACGATGCACGATTCGCTGACGCCGCTCGGCGGCCTCGTGCCGATGCTGCTGATGCAGCTCGGCGAGGTGATCTACGGCGGGGTCGGCTCGGGTCTCTACGGGATGCTCGTGTTCGCGCTGCTCGCGGTGTTCGTCGCCGGCCTGATGATCGGCCGCACGCCGGAATACGTCGGCAAGAAGATCGAAGCGTACGAGATGAAGATGGTGTCGATCGTCGTGCTGCTCACGCCGCTGCTCGTACTGGTCGGCACGTCGATCGCCGTGCTCGCCGATGCGGGCAAGGCCGGCATCTCGAATCCCGGCCCGCACGGCTTCTCGGAAATCCTGTACGCGTTCAGCTCGGCCGCGAACAACAACGGCAGCGCGTTCGCGGGCCTGACGGTCGGCACGCCGTTCTACAACTGGATGACCGCGATCGCGATGTGGTTCGGCCGCTTCGGCACGATCGTGCCGGTGCTGGCGATCGCCGGCTCGCTGGCCGCGAAGAAGCGCATCGCGGTGACGAGCGGCACGCTGCCGACGCACGGTCCGCTGTTCGTCGTGCTGCTGCTCGGCACGGTGCTGCTGGTGGGCGCGCTGACCTACGTGCCGGCGCTCGCGCTCGGCCCGGGCGTCGAGCACCTGATGATGTGGCTGGGCGCATGACGCGCGGCGACACGTTGAAAAGACTCGAGAGATTGAAGAGATCGCAATGACTCAACATTCCGCAACACGGTCCATGTTCGATCCGGCGCTGCTGCGCCCGGCGATCGTGGACTCGTTCAAGAAACTCACGCCGCGCACGCAGTTCCGCAACCCGGTGATGTTCTGCGTGTACGTCGGCAGCATCCTGACCACGATCCTGTGGATCGCGGCGCTTTCCGGCCAGGCCGAGGCGCCCGCGGGCTTCATCCTCGCGATCGCGCTGTGGCTGTGGTTCACCGTGCTGTTCGCGAACTTCGCCGAGGCGCTCGCCGAAGGGCGCTCGAAGGCGCAGGCCGCGTCGCTGCGCAGTGCGAAGAAGGACGTGATGGCGAAGAAGCTCAACGAGCCGCATCCGAAGTCGCCGATCCGCATCACGACCGCGACCGAGCTGCGCCGTGGCGACGTCGTGCTGGTCGAGGCCGGCGACGTGATCCCGGCCGACGGCGAGGTGGTCGACGGTGTCGCGTCGGTCGACGAATCGGCGATCACCGGCGAATCCGCGCCGGTGATCCGCGAATCGGGCGGCGACTTCTCGTCGGTGACGGGCGGCACGCGCGTGCTGTCCGACTGGATCGTCGTCAAGGTCACCGCGAACCCCGGCGAGGCGTTCCTCGACCGGATGATCGCGATGGTCGAAGGCGCGAAGCGCAAGAAGACGCCGAACGAAATCGCGCTGACGATCCTGCTCGTCGCGCTGACGATCGTGATGCTGCTGGCAACGGCGACGCTGCTGCCGTTCTCGATGTTCTCGGTCGAGGCGATGAAGGCCGGCCACGTCGTGACGATCACCGCGCTCGTCGCGCTGCTCGTGTGCCTGATCCCGACGACGATCGGCGGGCTGCTTTCCGCGATCGGTGTGGCCGGGATGAGCCGGATGATGCAGGCGAACGTGATCGCGACGTCGGGCCGTGCGGTGGAAGCGGCCGGCGACGTCGACGTGCTGCTGCTCGACAAGACCGGCACGATCACGCTGGGCAACCGTCAGGCATCGACGTTCGTGCCGGCGCCGGGCGTGACCGAGGAAGCGCTGGCCGATGCCGCGCAGCTGTCGTCGCTCGCCGACGAAACGCCGGAAGGCCGCAGCATCGTGGTACTGGCCAAGGAACGTTTCAACATTCGCCAGCGCGACATGGCGCAGCTGCACGCGACGTTCATCGGCTTCTCGGCGCAGACGCGGATGTCCGGCGTCGACCTCCCCGGCCGCGAGATCCGCAAGGGCGCGGCCGATGCGATCCGCCAATACGTCGAGACGCACGGCAGCCGCTTCCCGGAAGAAGTGCGCCGCGCGGTCGACGAAGTCGCGCGTCGCGGCAGCACGCCGCTCGTCGTGGCCGACCTGCATGACGGTGCGGCGCGCGTGCTCGGCGTGATCGAGCTGAAGGACATCGTGAAGGGCGGCATCAAGGAGCGCTTCGCGGAGCTGCGCAAGATGGGGATCAAGACCGTGATGGTGACGGGCGACAACCGACTGACGGCCGCGGCGATCGCGGCGGAAGCGGGCGTCGACGATTTCCTCGCGGAAGCGACGCCGGAAACCAAGCTCGCGACGATCCGCGAGCATCAGGCGGCCGGCCGGCTCGTCGCGATGACGGGCGACGGCACCAACGATGCGCCGGCGCTCGCGCAGGCCGACGTCGCCGTGGCGATGAACACCGGTACGCAGGCCGCGAAGGAAGCGGGCAACATGGTCGACCTCGACTCGAACCCGACGAAGCTGATCGAGATCGTCGAGATCGGCAAGCAGATGCTGATGACGCGCGGCTCGCTGACGACGTTCTCGATCGCGAACGACATCGCGAAGTACTTCGCGATCATCCCGGCCGCGTTCGTGACCACGTACCCGCAACTGCGCGTGCTCGACATCATGCACCTGACGTCGCCGGCCTCCGCGATCCTGTCGGCGGTGATCTTCAACGCGCTGATCATCGTCGCGCTGATCCCGCTCGCGCTGAAGGGCGTCACGTACCGGCCGCTCGGCGCCGCGTCGCTCCTGCGCCGCAATCTGCTGGTGTACGGCCTCGGCGGCGTGCTGCTGCCGTTCCCGTTCATCAAGCTGATCGACATGACGCTCGCTGCACTCGGCTGGGCCTGAACCGGCCGCCATTGAAGGAAACATCATGAAAACGTTGATTCGCCCGCTCGTCGTGCTCTTCGTCGTCCTGACCGCCGTGACGGGCCTGGCTTACCCGGCCGTGATGACCGTGTTCGGCCAGGCCGTGTTCCCGTCGCAGGCGAACGGCAGCCTGATCGAGAAGGACGGCAAGCCGGTCGGCTCCGCGCTGATCGGCCAGCCGTTCGATGCGCCGAAGTACTTCTGGGGCCGGCTGTCGGCCACGGCGCCGATGCCGTACAACGCGACCGGCTCCGGCGGCTCGAACCTCGGCCCGCTGAACCCGTCGCTCGCCGACCAGGTGAAGGGGCGCATCGCCGCGCTGCGCGATGCGGGCACCGACATGTCGAAGCCCGTGCCGGTCGACCTCGTGACGGCGTCGGCGAGCGGCCTCGATCCGGAGATCACGCCGGCCGCCGCCGCGTACCAGGTCGAGCGCGTCGCGAAGGCGCGCAACCTGACGCCCGACGCGGTCGCGCAGCTCGTCGCCGCGAACACGACGGGCCGCCAGTTCGGCGTGCTCGGCGAGGCGCGCGTGAACGTGCTGAAGCTGAACCTCGCGCTCGACGCGGCGCAAGCCGCGCACTGAGCGCGTCCGGCAACCGGCGCCCGGCGCGGTCAGCCCGCGCCGGGCGCGCCTTTTCCCGACGGCGCTTGCGCCGTCTTTGCCTTTTGCGGCGATTTGGAACAACAATGCTCGTACTCGCGCGCATCCGGGCGCTCCGCCTTTCTGACGCATGAATCGTCCCGATCCAGACCAACTCCTCGACAAGCTGCAACGTGACGAAGAAAAGCAGCGGCGCGGCCAGCTCAAGATCTTCTTCGGCGCATCGGCCGGTGTCGGCAAGACCTACGCGATGCTGCAGGCCGCGCGCCAGCGCCTGCAGGAAGGCGTCGACGTCGTCGTCGGCATCGTCGAGACCCACGGGCGCAGCGAAACCGCCGCACTGCTCGACGGTCTCGACGTGCTGCCGCTCGCGCGCATCGACTATCGCGGCCGCACGCTCGCCGAATTCGATCTCGACGGCGCACTCGCGCGCCAGCCGCAACTGATCCTCGTCGACGAGCTCGCGCATTCGAACGTGCAGGGCGCACGGCACATGAAGCGCTGGCAGGATGTGTACGAACTGCTCGACGCGGGCATCGACGTCTATACGACCGTCAACGTCCAGCACCTCGAAAGCCTGAACGACGTGGTCGGCGCGATCACCGGCATCCGCGTGTGGGAGACGGTGCCCGACCGCGTATTCGACGCGGCCGACGAAGTCACGCTCGTCGATCTGCCGGCCGAGGAACTGCTCGAGCGGATGCGCGACGGCAAGGTCTATCTCGCGCAGCAGGCCGAGCGCGCGGTGCGCAACTTCTTCCGCAAGGGCAACCTGATCGCGCTGCGCGAACTGGCGTTGCGGCGCACGGCCGATCGCGTCGACGCGCAGATGCGCGAATACCGCGCCGACCGCTCGATCCAGCGCATCTGGCAGGCGCGCGAACGGCTGCTCGTATGCGTCGGGCCGGGCCCCGAGGCGCCGACGCTCGTGCGCGCGGCCGCGCGGCTCGCCGCGAGCCTGAAGGCCGACTGGATCGCCGTCTATGTGGAGACGCCGCGGCTGCAGCGGCTGCCCGACGCGCGGCGGCAGCGTACGCTCGACGCGCTGAAGCTCGCCGCCGAACTCGGCGCGGAGACGGCCACGCTCGCCGGCGCCGACGCGGTCGCCGCGCTGAT